>DYSA01000313.1 GCA_020726425.1 Fibrobacter succinogenes
TACCCCTTCTTAACTTCCTTAGCCCAAGAATCCTTGAGCGTCGCCGTACGGTTGAATACCAAACCTTCACTACCAGAATCTTTTACGAAATAGCCGGTGCGTTCGAACTGGAACGGTTTAGTCCCCGCAAGTTCAGCCACCGCCGGTTCTGCTTTTACCCCGGCAATTACCGCCAGCGAATCGGGATTGATATTCGCGATAAAATCTTCGCCCTGCTCTTCGGGATTCTCTTTCATAAAAAGTTGGTCATATAGATTCACAGTACAGTCAATCGAATGATCTGCAGAAACCCAATGGATTGTTCCTTTTACCTTGCGACCATCGGGAGAATCCCCCCCTTTTGTTGCAGGATCGTAGGTACAGCGAAGTTCAACGATTTCACCAGCATCGTTTTTAACCACCGATGTACAAGTAATAAAGTAGGCATAGCGAAGACGTACTTCAGATCCTACCGTAAGGCGGAAGAATTTTTTGGGAGCGTCTTCCATAAAATCTGAACGTTCAATGTAAAGTTCACGACTAAACGGAATTTCACGGGTTCCATCGGATTCATTTTCGGGATTGTTAACACCGGTCATCATTTCGACTTGATTTTCCGGATAATTTTCGATCACCACTTTGATTGGATCAAACACGCCCATAAATCGAAGTGCAGAGGCATTTAATTCAGTACGTATAAAATATTCAAGAAGCGCAAAGTCTACGATAGACTCACGCTTTGCAAGACCAATCTTATCAATGAAAGCACGAATTGCAGAAGCAGGATAGCCTCGACGGCGCATGCCGGAAAGAGTTGGCATTCGTGGATCATCCCACCCGGAAACGAAATTTTCTTCGACCAGTTTACGCAGTTTACGTTTACTCATTACAGTATAGGTAAGATTGAGACGAGCAAACTCTATCTGTCTTGGTTTCGCGGGAAGGTCAACATGTTCTACAAACCAATTGTAAAGAGGACGGTGATCTTCGAACTCAAGTGAACAAAGCGAATGAGTTACTTTTTCAAATGCATCTTCAAGAGGATGCGCGAAATCATACATCGGATAGATACACCATTCGTTACCGGTACGGTGGTGGTGCATTTTCAGAATTCTGTAGAGAACCGGATCACGCATATTAATATTTGGCGAAGTTACGTCTATTTTAGCGCGAAGAACTTTTGTTCCATCATCAAACTCACCAGCACGCATACGAGCGAAAAGATCGAGATTTTCTTCGATTGAACGAGATTTAAATGGAGAGTCTTTACCCGGATTCTGAAGATCACCGCGATATTCACGCATCTGTTCAGGCGTCAAATCACACACAAAGGCGAGATCTTTTTTGATCAGTTCCACGGCAGCTTCATAAATTTTTTCGTAATAATCCGAAGCGTAGTAGAGACGATCTTCCCAGTCAAAGCCAAGCCATTTGATATCTTCTTGAATAGAATCAACATACTCCGTATCTTCTTTTGATGGATTCGTATCATCCATACGAAGATTACAGAGACCGCCAAAGTCAATCGCTGCACCAAAGTCGGTGCAGATCGCTTTAGCGTGTCCTATATGAAGATAACCGTTTGGTTCCGGTGGAAAACGAGTCACAATCGATTCGTGTTTTCCCGATGCAAGATCTTCTTTGATAATATCATATATAAAATTTGATTTAACTAATTCGTCGCTCATAGTTTTCTCCAAATAAAAAAGAGGGCGAACACACTGGTTCGCCCCAACAATTTACGCCTGAATCATTTCAATAAATGCACGAAGTCGCGCAACCGATTCTTCTTTACCAATAAATGCAATCACATCATGCATTGATGGACCGCCGCCAACACCGGTAATCGCCACGCGAACCGGCATTCCCACTTTTCCAAAACCAAGTGCTTTTTCTTCCATATACGAATGGAACAACGTATCAACTGATTCGGCACTGAAATCAGCAAGCGATTCAATTCCGTTTGCGATGTCATTAAGAACCTCTGCAGCGTTATCCTGCTTCGCAATCTTTTTCATCGAGCCTTCATCAAATGATTCTGGTTTTACAAAAAAGTAACTCAAGGTTCCAGCAATTTCAGTCACTTTTTTAGAGCGACCTTTCATCATATCGATAACAGGAAGAATTTTTGCATCGCCGTAATCAGAAGTGATCAAACCAAGTTCAACCATCGCCGGTTTTACTTCAGCAAGAAGAGTTTCCGCAGATGATTCGGCAATGTACTGTCCATTCATCCACTCGAGTTTTTTAGAATCAAACACCGATGGTTTTCCACCAATTCGATCGAGGGTAAAAAGCTCTATCATCTCTTCGAGGGTCATAATCTCTTTGTCATCACCAGGACTCCAGCCAAGAAGTGCGAGGAAGTTGAAAAGCGCATGAGGAAGAACACCTTCGCGATAGTAATCCATCACGGAAGCGGCACCTTTGCGTTTCGAAAGTTTCCCCCCAGTTTCAGACAAAATAACGGGAAGGTGTGCCCAAATTGGTGTTTCCCAACCAAAAGCTTTATAGAGAAGAACATGTTTTGGCGCAGAAGTAATCCACTCGTCACCGCGAAGAACGTGAGAGATTCTCATAAAATGGTCATCAATAACATTAGCAAGGTGATACGTCGGAAACCCGTCAGTTTTAAGAAGAACAAAGTCATCCAATGTGTCTGATTCAAAGGAGATCTGACCGCGAATCACGTCGTCAAATACGATTGTCTGGCTATCGGGAATTTTAAGACGGATTACCGATGGTTCACCGGCTGCGAGTTTTGCAGCGACTTCTTCCGAAGAGAGATTGCGACAGTGACGATCATAGCCCGTCGCCTGTGGATTTTCGCTGGATTCCTGTTCAGCACGAAGCGCATCGAGGCGTTTAGAACTACAGAAACAGTGATATGCCAACCCTTTTTCTACAAGTTCGTCAGCATATTTTTTATACAAATCAAGGCGTTCAGACTGAAAATAGGGGCCACAGTCGCCACCAACTTCAGGACCTTCGTCCCAATCGAGTCCCATCCAACGTAGTGAAGTAAATATTTCATCAAGTGCACCTTCGTGATAGCGAGTACGGTCAGTATCTTCGATGCGAAGAAGGAATTTACCACCATTTTTCTTTGCAAAGAGGTAATTAAAGAGAGCAGTACGAGCTCCTCCTACATGAAGATATCCCGTTGGTGACGGCGCAAATCGAACACGAATTTCACTCATAGAAAACCCAATCTTCCCTAAAGTCTTTTTAACGTGCCAAAAATAGTTTATGGAACAATCCTAAATGGTGAATTAGAAACAGTGTTCTGATTCATTTTCAAGCTAAAAACGGTGTTAATGAATATATTCAACGGTAGACAGTACAAATAACGCGAGGTGTCACGATGTATACGTTTCAATCTTCATTCTTATCAATTGCTTTTTTACTAACAATGGCAATATCAGCACCAAATCTCATTCCAACAGGATCATTCGATGATGGAAGCAATAGTTGGTCTCTTGAACTAGATCCTACCGTTCCTTCAAAAACAGCATCGATATCATTCCCTTCTACTTCGTATAA
>DYSA01000314.1 GCA_020726425.1 Fibrobacter succinogenes
TTTTTCAATAGCATCAATCGCCGTCAAAGACGGGTCTATTTTTGTAAGCATATAATTCTCCTGTCTAAGTTAAGAGAAGGGCAAGTCGAAACTTACCCTTCTATCGTATACCGTAGACTGCCGCAACCAATTCTTGCAGCGACAGCTCCAGTAGTTCACGCTCCCGTTCGTCGGCCGTTGCGGAAATTTGGTAGATCATCCGAATGACCGACAACGCCTTGACTCCTTCAATAATCGTTCGTAACGCACTGATAATCAATGTGACATTTTCAGTGACGGCACTCGGTGAATAATCAGAACCAAGAACTCCATTGTTAAAGCTGTTGTTGTTAAAATCTTGCTCCACACAATTCCTCCTCTGTTATGCTTGTTGGTACATTGTCCAGTGACTCCAGAGATTTTCAAAAATCCACCACATTTTGTGCCTCCATTGTTACTACGATTTGCGAGCGTTCCGGCATCTGAGATTCAGTTACCGTAACGATTAGAAACGCCGTAAGCGAATCAAACGGCCAACCTTCAACATCGCCGTCACCATTTACGATATTTTCTGCGAAGGCGTAGAGTTCTTCGTTCACGACAGGGATAGCCGGAAAAATCAAAAGTAAGCTGTTGAGGCCTCCTTCGTGTTTCGATTCGATATGACTGATAAGTTCGTGGTTATCTTCGTGACCGCAGATTGGACAGATCATGCCACCCTCCTTGATATAAAGTGAAGCTCCAGTTCGCCGTTTCGTTCGTCGGCGTTACATACATGAGCGAACCCACATCCATTACACAGCCAACCGCGATTCTTAAAATGGACACCTGCTTCAATCGATCGTTTGACCATGCGGAACCGTTCACCCAGTTCAGCAACTCTAACATTCAAATACGAAGGGACAAGATTATGCGTCTCGATCACGGGCGTTTTGGTTTTTACCAGCGTCATCACTTTCAGATGAGCCGGTTCTGCCAACGCACCTCGATAGAGAACAAGCTGTTCACACACTCGCCGAAAATCATCATCGGAATATCGGCGGGCAGAACTTTTCAAGTCCCAGATCACCAACTGACCATCACTGTTTCGCGTAACCAGATCGATCCGACCGATAAAATCAAGATCACTTGAAAGCTGATATCTCACCGGAACTTCAACACCAACAACTTCGCCGACATCTTCTGCCATCAGTAATTCAAGTAAAAGATCAGCATTCGCCTGAATCTCTTCACGGGTTTTACCATCGTAAACCACAGGATTAAACGATTCAAGCTTACCCCAAGTAATCCGATACACTCGTTTCAGAATCTCCAGTGACAGCGGAACCTTATGCTGAATCGACCGAAACCACGATTCCGCAGCCGAATGGATCGCCACGCCGTTGACAAGATTCGCACTCTGTTGACATTTCGGTTCATGATCGATCTTGTCGAGCCAGAACTGTTCAGGGCAGAGCACAAAACTATTCACCGTAGAACTGCTCAAAGAACGCACTTCAATATTCATACCTACCTCTTGTTGTTCAGGTTGTCGATGATCGTTGATGCTTCGCGACTTGTCAGTTCGTTGTACCCCTTCTGAAAGTACTGATACGATAGGTTCTGAATCACTTCGGGCGTGAAACCTTTGTTCCGAGCGAGTTGTTTGATAAACCGGATCTGTTTATCAGAAGCGGTCGATCTGGTTCGCTGTGCCGGTTGGGGCTGTTGGTACTGCGGTTTCGGTTGCTGAAACTGCGGAATCGCCGGAACTGCCTGCCCCTGAGAAAACGCTTGTTCCCCAAGGAACTGCTGAATCTGAGCCTGCACCGAAGCCTTTGCCACTCGGAAAAGCTGAGCGATCGCTTCGGGGATGTTAGAGCTGTTGGGAATTTCCTCTTTCAGATCAACCGCAAAATGGCGTGTTTTGAAAGATTCATTTTCGGCGGGAAGGTTCTCTTGAAAATGGACTGATACTACACACATAAACACCTACCTTGTAATTGGTTATTATTCCACCACAAGATTGTTATTTCGGAAATATTGTAAAAATAACGAAGAGAGAGATATAAAACTGATTACGGCCAGCCAGTAGATTGGTTTGAAAAGAGAAGATACCAGTGGCTCCTTGGGAGTTTAGAAAAGTTAAATAATATCACTGTGGATTTCGGCAAACTTTTGGAATACTGAAAAATTAAAATTTGGGTCAATAGATTTAATTTGCTTTATGATAAGAAGATGGTCACGAGATGCCTTCTTGCGATAAAGTGTTTGATCTTTTTCGTTCTCTATTAGCTGGATAAGGTTTCGAAGCTGATCCAAACCCATGTGCTTCAAGTATGGCTTTATGCATGATTCAAAGCAGTTATCAGCATCATTGAAGTTTGCAGAACGAAAGTAACGCTGAGAAGCACATTCGATAGCTAAATCGTGCCATTCTGTTGTATTGCTCAGATAATAGAACATTTTCCAAAATTTTTGATCAACAGATCCTTTGTAAGTGTCTCTAATCTTTACACCATGAGTTTGTAATGACGTAGATGTAAAGGAACAGAGAAGAAGGAGTTCTTTTTTCTTGTTAATCTCTGCTTCTATTAAAGGCTTAACAGTTGCCGGCATGATTGAAAAAACTTCAGGGAATTCTGACATGAATAAGCAAAGTGCCTGTAGAGGTTCACCTGATTCCGCTATTTTATTTGCAATATTTGATTCGGCACGGAGAGTATCTGTTATAGAACTGCGAAAATCACGGAATAGAGCTTTGATAACTTTAAGATTTGCTGGACGATTTTCTTTGCACTCAACTGTTTCAAGTTTAAAGACTAATTTCCAGAGTGAAATGAAAATTTTAAAAGGCAGTACTGGTATTAAATGATTTGAAATATTTATTGGATATATAGTTAATAAATTCTGATTCATCAGATAGTTGAGAATATGATTTAGTGATATCTTTTAGTAAATTATCGAGAATATTTTTCGCAAAGAACGGCGGTTTTATTAGCAACCCATCTAATGTATTACGAATCAATGAACGAACGGTTTCATGGTTCGGTCTATGCAGTTCTAATTCAGCAGAAAGAACTGGATGTGCTGCTAAATGTCTTTCTTTATGGAGATTCTCTAAATGAAGTTTGTCTGCAGGTTCAAGTAACTGAGTTTTGCTGAAAACATCATTGATTAGTTTTGATTCCCATTCTGAAGAAGTTGGATTTGCGGCTTGTGCATCTTTGACGGTTTTGATAATAGATGCGGCCACAGAATCACTGTGCATTTCTGCCAGTTCTGTAAGTTTGAGCAAAATATCACAAATAGCAACAGACCAAAGCATAACTACGGCTGAACGATAGTTGCCTGTTGTATAAGAGCTTAAGACTTCTGCGAAGTACTCTCTTGTATGTCTTTCATATATAAGCGTACTCTTATGTTCTATCGAATAAATATCGTGTATATGTCCCATACTCAAATATCCAATTTTGGAAGTGAATTTACGATTTTCGTAGTCTCCAGGCTTACCGTGATTACTCGCTGGAAGAGGTCGAGCGGATAGGCTGGAT
>DYSA01000315.1 GCA_020726425.1 Fibrobacter succinogenes
TACACGGATCATGACAAAACAATTCTCCTTGAAATAAAAAATCTCGAACAGGGTTTCTTTTTTGTAGACAACAGTGGTACAATTGAGCCATGGTGTCTACAGAGGGGGAACTATGTCTACGCTTCATATTGGAAAAAGCATTACCGTTGACGATTATCTGAAACAGTTTATTCTCGAAGGTGTTTCTGATATTCATTTGAAAGTCCATCGTCCGCCACTGGTGCGCATTCACGGAACCCTTCACGAAATGGATCTTCCGCCACTCACGGAAGAGGACACAAACGAACTTGCCCGCCATCTCCTCCGCGAGAACATGTGGGAACAGTTTAAAGTAAGCAATGAAGTTGACACGTCGTATTCGATTCCCGGTGTGACTCGTCTGCGTCTCAATATTTTCAAACAGCGCGGATCGATCTCAATCGCGATTCGGCTTCTCTCCTTTGATATTCCCACGATCGATTCGCTTACTCTGCCCGTTGTTGTTCACGAACTGGCTGATTCAACTCGTGGGCTGATTTTGATAACCGGCACTACGGGAAGCGGAAAATCGTCTACTCTTGCGGCTATTGTCAATGAGATCAATCGAAATAAAGATTACCATATTATCACTATCGAAGATCCCATCGAGTTTCTTCACCGGGATATAAAGTCAGCGATTAATCAGCGAGAAATCGGATTTGATACAGACCGTTTTGACACCGCCTTTCGCTCATCGCTTCGCCAAGATCCCGACGTGATTCTCGTGGGGGAGTTGCGTGACACTACGACTATGGAGATTGCACTTCGCGCCGCAGAAACAGGGCATCTCGTGCTTTCAACGCTTCACACTACCGATGCAAAAGAGACGATTGGACGATTCGTCGATTCGTTCCCCGGCGATGTGCAGAATCAGGTGAGAATCCAGCTTGCGGCGAATCTTGCCGGCGTTGTTTCTCAGAGATTGTTGGAACGGGCTGACCAGAAAGGCCGTGTGCTCACCACGGAAGTGCTTATTAATACGGCGGCGATTCAAGAGTGTATTGTCGATCCGACGCGAACCAACGAGATTCACGAATTGATCGAAAAAGGGGAGAACTACGGAATGCACACCTTTGATCAATCTATCTTGAAAAAGTACAAAGACGGATTGATCACCGAAGATGAAGCGATCCACAACGTCACTTCCCCAAATGATTTCAAGGTGAAACTGCGACTCATGAGTTGAGTTTTCCTTTTCAATACCTGTTTCAATTTCTCAAAAAGAGCGAATAATGGAAAGTACAGAACTGAATCAAACATCAATTTCAATTGTTATTCTGAGCGATAATAGCAGTGCAGCTCACCATCTTGAACAGGAATTGAAACGAATCGATCACTCGATATCATGGGAAATACAGTTTGCTGACTTTACTGCAGTTCATTCGGTTCACGCCGATTTCGTGCTCATGGAGATCACCAATGATAGCAATATTCAGTTCTTTATTCAAGCGACTGACTATCTCAAAAATGAAGCGAAAATTCCTCATGTGATTACCATTGTCGAAGGGCGCGATGCAATTAATCAGGTGTCGAAATTGGCTGCACTGTTCTATTCTGACGAGTTTCTCTATGCTCCCTATGAAATTGAAGATCTTTCAAAGATTATTAAAACTCATGCCGTTTCTCTGATCATTTCAAATCAGATGTCCGGGGCAAATGGATCGGGAAGTGGCGGCACAAGAAAGACATTGGGAAAGATTCTCGTTGAAAATGGCATAATCACTACAGGACAGCTCGATCGTGCCCTTGATCATCAGCAAAAAAAGAAAGGTCTTTTAGGAGAAATTCTCGTTGATCTTCAGATTATCGATGAAGAGCAGAAAGTTCACTTTCTCGGAAGTCAACTCAATATTCCCGTTGCTTCGCCGCGGCAGTACGCATTGGCCGATATGAATGTGGTGGCACTTATTCCCGAACACATTGCTCGCCAGCACACCTGTTTGGCTTTGAAGAAAAAAAATGATGAAGTTATGGTGGTCATGACTGACGCCCAGAATCTGCTGCTTCTCGATACTCTTCGCGACACCATTGGGTTCAATATCACCCCCTGCCTTGGTACGGTGAAAGACATTACCACTTCCATTGAACGGTTCTACAACGATATCTCTTCGCAAAAAGATGCCTCCATGCTCATGGCGGACATGGATGATTCACTTGAGTTTGTGAAAGATGAAGAGGAACAGGTCAACGTCGAAGATATCAAGAATCAGGGCGCCGAAGTGGGGATTGTCAAACTGATGAATATTCTCGTGGGCAATGCGGTGCGCGATAAGGCTTCGGACATTCACATTGAACCGATGGACAAAGAGCTGATCGTTCGCTATCGAATCGACGGCGATCTGCGCAAGGTCATGTCTCCGCCGAAAAAGTCTCATGGCGCGATTCTTACGCGACTCAAAATTCTTTCCAATCTTGATATCGCCGAACATCGTCTTCCTCAAGATGGACGAATGATTGTGAAATTCGGCAATCGCGAAGTGGACATTCGCGTCTCGATTCTTCCAACAATTTTTGGCGAAAAAGCAGTTCTGCGCGTGCTCGATAAAGATGCCTTTGAAAAGAGTATGCAGAACCTTGGATTTACGGGGTACGAAGAGAAAATCTTTGATACACAGATTCACAAGCCCTATGGAATGATCATTGTTACCGGTCCCACGGGAAGTGGAAAATCGACCACACTTTACAGCGCCGTTCAAGCGATTCGATCGGTGAAAAAGAATATTATTACCGTTGAAGATCCGGTAGAGTTTCACATGGATAAGGTGACACAGGTTCATGTGAATACGAGAATTGGACTCACCTTTGCGGCTGCACTTCGCTCAATTCTTCGACAAGACCCTGATGTGATTCTCATCGGGGAGATTCGCGATGCGGAAACGGCGGATATTGCGATCAAAATGGCGCTCACGGGACACCTTGTTTTCTCGACTCTTCACACCAACGATGCGGCAAGTTCGATCGCTCGATTTGTCGATATTGGTGTGACGCCTCTCTTGTTGGGTTCATCGCTCAACTTGATCGTGGCTCAACGACTCCTACGAACAATCTGCACGAACTGTCGCGTCAGTTATGAAGCGGAACCGGAACTCTTGGAATCGATGAATCTCGATCCTTCAGTGCCGAAAACGTTTTACCGCGGTGAAGGGTGTGTGATCTGCAACGGAAGTGGCTACAAAGGGCGCAAAGGAGTGTTTGAACTCTTGCCGGTGAGCAGGGAGATTCGTTCGTTGATCCTCAAAAATGCCACAACGGTGCAGATTCAGGATCAGGCGGAAAAAGAGGGGATGAAAACGCTTCGCCAGTCCGCAATTGAAATGGCCATTGCCGGTTTCACTACGGTGGAAGAAGTTTTAGCGGCGACAATGGAGATCTGAAAACGTATTGCGATTCACGATTTTCTCGTTCCCAGTGGGGAGAGGCTGTGCAAGAATACAAATGTTCCGTAGATATGCCCCAATGTTTCTCGTTT
>DYSA01000316.1 GCA_020726425.1 Fibrobacter succinogenes
AACATGCACTACTTTCAACCAAAGTAACCCATGTAGAGCTTCGACATGCACTACTTTCAACAAAAGTAACCCATGTTGAGCTTTGCCACACTCATTCTACAGTATGAAAAAGAACTCTCAAAGTAGAACAATGACCGTTTTCGAAACGATCAGATCACTGAATAGCACCAAGGATCAGACCTTTTTATCATTCTTTCGCTGTATAACTGCAAAAATGTTTGTGAAAACCCCCATTCTACTGCCCAATTTCGACATTTTTCAAAAAAATATACACGCCAATTATCACTCATACTATATTCTTGGTGAAAAATATCACAAAGGTTATCAATGAAGATTTCTGAAGCAACCCTGAAACGACTTACTCAGATTTTCCGCACACTGTCGCGGATGATTCGATTTGAGCAATTTGATGAGAGTATTTCATCTGCTCAACTGGGAGATCTGATTGGTGTTCCGTCTCATACGGTTCGCAAAGATATTAGCTGCCTTGGTGAAATTGGAAGTTCAGGTCGTGGGTACGATGTGGTCAAACTTCACGGATTTTTAGCTCAAGAGTTGGGACTTGCAACTCCTAAAAAAGCCGCTGTTATTGGAATTGGGAAAATCGGATCAGCGCTGATTGAATATGGCAGATTTGGCAACTCCGGTTTTGATGTGGTGGCAGGATTTGATTCTGATGTTAATCGCATCGAAGCAATGAAGTCCGATGTTCCACTCTACCCAGCCTACGACATCGAAGAGATTGTTCGTAGAGAAAAAATCGAACTAGCTTTTTTAACGGTCACTGCGGACGGAGCAATTCGCAGTCTCGAACGACTGATCCGCGGCGGAGTTAAGGGCGTGGTTAATTTTAGCCCACTAATTCTCAAAAGCGATGAAATCCATATTCGCAACGTGGATCTAACCGGTGAACTAACACTTCTTTCAGCAATGATTAATTTCGGCGGCCTCACCGCTTCCGAAGAATAGATAGAAAACAAACAGAGTAATTTTACTAAGGAGAGAGTATGTCTCGCGTGTACAACTTTTCAGCAGGTCCTTCAGCACTTCCAGAAGCAGTTCTTGAAAAAGCAGCAAAAGAGATGGTTGAATATCCAGGAGCGGGAATGTCCGTGATGGAAATGAGCCACCGTTCAAAAGAGTACGAAGCGATCATCTACGGAGCAATCGCGAATGTTCGTAAACTGATGAACATCTCTGATGACTACGAAGTTATGTTCGTTCAGGGTGGCGCATCTTCTCTCTTCGCAATGGTTCCGCTCAACCTTATGTCTGACGGCGGCGAAGCTGACTATGTAAACACTGGTGCATGGTCTGACAAAGCGATCAAAGAAGCTAAAAAATTTGGTAAAGTAAATGTTATCGCAAGTTCAAAAGAAGATAACTATACATGGTATCCAGAACTTACTGCGGATATGATTACGCCAAAAGCAGAATATCTCCATATCACGTCGAATAACACAATTTATGGAACTAAAGTTGGAACGTTGCCGAAAATCAATGTACCAATTATTGCAGATATGTCTTCAAACATCATGTCTGAAGTTGTAAATGTAAACGAATATGGAATGATCTACGCCGGTGCTCAGAAAAACCTTGGCCCAGCGGGTGTGGTTCTCGTAATCATCCGCAAAGACCTTCTTGGCAAAGCTCGTTCGATCTGTCCTACCATGTTTGATTTCAAAATCCATGCGGATAACGGTTCGATGTACAACACTCCTCCGACATACGGAATTTATGTTGCTGGTCTCGTATTCGAATGGCTCCTTGAAAAAGGCGGAATCGAAGCTCAACAGGCTGAAAACTATGCAAAAGCTGACCTTCTTTATGGGTATATCGAAGAGTCAACAATGTATTCAAGCCCTGTGAAAAAAGAGAATCGTTCAATCATGAACATTCCTTTTGTTATCGGTGACGAAGAGCTTGAAAAGAAATTCGTAAAAGAAGCGAAAGCGGCAGGACTCGTAAATCTTGCAGGTCACCGTTCTGTAGGTGGAATGCGTGCGTCAATCTATAACGCAATGCCTCTTGCCGGTGTTCAGGTGCTTGTTGATTTCATGAAAAAGTTCGAAGCGGACAACAAATAATCATTCCCCTTTGGAGTGACAACCCGTAGGGGCACGGCGTGCCGTGTCCCTATTCATTTATTAAAAGGTAATTTACTATGTATAAAATTCAGACTCTTAATAAAATTGCAACTATCGGTCTCGATAGACTTCCTCGTGCCAACTACGAAATTGCTTCTGACATGAACACTCCTGACGGGATCATTCTTCGTTCATTCAAAATGCACGATATGGATCTTCCTGCATCAGTTAAAGCAGTTGCTCGTGCTGGAGCGGGAACAAATAATATCCCTGTTGAAGCGTATGCTGATAAAGGTGTTGTTGTGTTCAATACTCCTGGAGCGAATGCGAATGCAGTAAAAGAACTTGCTCTTACTGCAATGCTTATCTCTTCACGCAAAATCGTTGATGGAATCGTTTGGTCAAAATCTTTGAACGACAAAGGCGACGAAGTACCAAAACTGGTTGAAGATGGTAAAGCTTCATTTGTTGGACCAGAAATCATGGGAAAAACACTTGGTGTAATCGGCCTTGGAGCAATCGGTGTAATGATCGCTAATTCTGCATCTTCACTTGGTATGGATGTAATCGGTTACGACCCATTCCTCTCTGTTGATGCGGCTCTTTCACTCTCTCGTAAAGTGAAAAAAGTTGATGCTCTTGAATCTCTTATCAAAAGCTGTGACTACATTTCAATCCACGTTCCATACAACGATGCGACAAAAGGATTGATCAACGCAGAACGTCTTGCCATGGCAAAAGATGGCGTTCGCATTATCAACCTTTCACGCGGTGGATTGGTAAATAACAAAGATATTATCGCAGCTCTCGATTCGGGTAAAGCATCGTGCTACGTAACTGACTTCCCGGATGTTGAAATGGTTTCACACGACAAAGTGATCCCCCTTCCTCACCTCGGAGCTTCAACTCCTGAAGCGGAAGATAACTGTGCGATCATGGCGGCAGATCAGATCAGTGATTTCCTTGAAAATGGAAATATCAAAAACTCGGTGAACTTCCCAACACTTGTTCTTGAACGCAATCCTGGTACAAATCGTATCACTATCGCTCACAAGAATGTTCCGAACATGGTTCAGCAGATCACCGCAGCACTTGCGGCTGAAAAGATCAACATCGCTGAGATGGCGAACAAAAATCGTGGAGATATCGCCTATACGATTATCGATACCGATTCAGATGTTTCAGAAGGAATTCTTAACGCAATCAAAGCCATCGAAGGCGTGATTGTTGTTCGTTCTCTCTAAGCAACTTACCAGATTTTATAGCAAGGCTTCTCCTTTTGGGGAAGCCTTTTTTGATTCAAGAACAACCTTCGTTGACAATTAGTTGTATTCAAATAGTTGTATTCAAATAATAATTGCATAACTATTTGGAGGAAACAATGCGCTCTTT
>DYSA01000317.1 GCA_020726425.1 Fibrobacter succinogenes
GACACCATTGTACCCGCCTTTACAGAGAAGATCCCAAGCTTTACCATCGTAGATATAACTGTTGTGATTCTGATTGTGATAGAAAGCCCAATTTATTGATGCTGGATTAGGGAAGGTATCTAATTCTCCCTGCCAAAGAATTGAAAGACCATCTTCTCCTGCTTTCGCAAGGAGATTCCAGATTTTTCCCGTGCAGATATAACTATTTCCATTTATTCGGTTGTAATAGGCCCAATTGAGTTTTTCGATGGATGCCACTGGCTCTTCGTCTAATTCTCCAATCCAGACAATAGATAGCCCTTCGACCATTTCCATAGTACCTTTACACATGATATCCCACGACTTCCCGTTGAATATCTTACTGACGTTCTCTTGAGTGTTGTAGTAAGCCCAGTTTAGCTGAGCAGAATCTGGATCATCGGGAAATTCGCCTTTCCACACAATTGATATGCCATTTTTCCCCGCACGGGCCAGCATTGTCCACCCCGAAGAAACAAAGATATAACTACAGCCATCAACTTTATTGTAGAACGCATCACCGATTTTTGAGGTACCAGCTAATGGCATTCCATCTAATTCTCCAAGCCATTTCAAAACAGAACCTTCAGCCGGGGAAAATCCATCTTTGCAGATCACCATCCATCCGCTACTTGTTTTGACATAACTCGCATGATCTGTGCTGTTGTAGTACGCATCGTTGATCTTTGAATCCTTGGGCTCAGCAGGATATTCGCCGATCCAATTGATTGATTTTCCATCTAATCCATCCACAGACATCACTTGCCACTCTGTTCCATCCCACAGGCGACTACATTTCATAGTAACATCGTAGTAGGCATCGTTGACAGCTTTGTTTATCGGTTCGACATAGGTGTCTTTTAACCAGTTTATTGACAACCCATTAGATCCATTTTTAGAGAGAGTCTCCCAAACCCCATTATGGCAGATAAAACTCTGTTTCTCTTCAGTGTGATAAAACGCATAATTATCTATGGGGGCGGGATAGTCATTAGTATCTCCTTGCCAGCGGATTGATATCCCATCAATTCCACTAACTGCCATGACATCCCATTTTTTGCCATTATAAATGTATGTCTTTTTTTCGACCAGATTGAAATAGACATTGTTCAAAACGACATTTTTGGTTGGAATGGTGTCGCTCTCTCCTAACCACTTGATCGGATATCCGCCATTTCCCGCGGCAAGAGGAGCTTCGGAACAGGAGTTTAAATTGAAAAGTAACGCGAACGCAGCAATGACAACAAGATACAAATGTTTCATGAATGAACTCCCAGATAGTTGCGACTACAAATCATTTTTGTGATACAACAAATACATAACTCTAATATAGCACTCCATTTACTCATTTTTATGGATAAATATTTGCTTCTTTTTAATATGTGACTTAATCAACTATTTTAGTCACACTACACCTCGTTTTCAACCCTTTTTACGACTAATACAATAACAAGTGTTTAAGAATTGTGATTTTTAACAACTCGAATTATCATTTGAATCTCTTGAATTACGTTGTTTTGTGCTCGCGAAGCCTCAAGCACCTGATCATTTGAAAGATTTTCATCGCGGATTTTATTCAGCCATCGATCATCAAGATTAAATTTGCCCGTAACCGTCTCGAAATCAATACCATGAACAATCCCTAATTGAGAGTTTGAAGCACCAATTTCTGCCCAATGGCGATTATTCGCTTGAGAAAATAGCGCCATTGTCTCTGGTGTTATCGGGCGAACATGAGTCGGGTCGCTCAGAAAATCATCGTGGCGCGGATGGGGGACGCGAATCTCAATATGCGTATCAGGGGCTGAAATTCGGTATAACTCTTTCATACATTCAATAAAAACAGCCGGTGACTGACCAAGATGCTCGAGAACGTGAATCAACTTAATCTCTCCAACAGAGTTAGTTTCCCACGGCCATGGAAACTGTTCGAGATCAACACATTGATCAGGTGAACCATATTTATCAACATTCACAAATCCAGGCAGACGTTCTGCTCCACACCCGAGATTTAGCTTTATACGTTCTTCCATCAATTCACACCTTTCAACTGAGTTACCCAATACTACAATGGTAAAGTGATAGTTCGCTAGTCAAATATTCAAAACATCGTTCAACCACCTTTTATCAATGAACCGACCGAATATCTAACTATTTTACGATCGCTTACCCATTCAAATGAGGAGCTGTAAATGACTATAGCCGCGTCGAAAACTGATTCACTGTTACTCCTCACCGATCCACCGCAGGAGTCACACCTCGCAATGGATCGAGACATGAAACTTCTCGCGGACTACGGTTCTGGTTCGCAAAGTGTGGTTCGATTCTATTCGTGGAAAACTCCGACCATTTCACTGGGAAAAATTCAGGATCGATCGATACTCAATGGAGAAAAAGCCCAGAAGGAACAGGTCGAAATAGCAGTGCGCCCCACTGGCGGACGACATCTCTACCACCAGAATGACTTCTGTTTTTCCATAATCATTCCCACTCACTCTTCGATTGCTTGGGGAAACTCAGTTTCAGAGCGCCAAAAAACTATCGGCACAATTCTCAACAATCTCATTCATCGCTTTGGACTTCCGCTCGACGCGAGAAGTCACGGAACTTCACCAGAACAGCTTCGCTCAATGAGCAAGTCTCCCTGTTTTTCATTAGCGGTAACCAATGAACCGACGGTACACTCGCAAAAAATCGCCGGTGTCGCACAGTTAATAACTGCTTCCGGTGGTTTAATTCAAGGTTCTATACCAATCACAGATCAGTACCTCAAAATTGTCGACTACGAAATGATTGATAGCCTTGAAAAGGACAGGAGAAAAGAGAGACTCAAACAAGCTAGCTGCTCATTTCAATCACTTTTTCCGGATAAAATTATTACATTCGAACTTTTAGAATCCCATTTCCGCACGGTGTTGGATGCGTTTTTGATGAATGAGAATTTTCTTCGCTAGATTTCTAAACTATTTTTAGATCTATTGCAATATCAATGATACAATTGTGAACACTCTTCTTCGAACGATCACGATTATTTATACAATTTTGCGAACCAGACTGCCCCACATGAAGGAGAATTGCATGGAAGAACCATTCCGCATCAGAAAACGAATAGAATCATTCAAATACGCTCTCAATGGATTAAAAACACTGCTGATCACTCAACATAATGCGTGGATTCACCTTGTTTCCACGGTAATCGTGATGATTCTTGGATTTGTCGTTAAGATCAGCTGCGAAGAGTGGATTCCACTAATCATAGTAATAACAATTGTTTGGGTTGCCGAAGCGCTGAATACGGCGATGGAGTTTCTCTCTGATGCAGCGGTTCCTGAAATTCATCCGCTGATCGAAAAAGCAAAAGATGTTGCTGCCGGAGCCGTTTTCATGTCCGCAGTTTCAGCCCTCATCGTGGGAATACTGGTTTTTGGCAGTCACTTTTAAAATGACTCTTCTCGATA
>DYSA01000318.1 GCA_020726425.1 Fibrobacter succinogenes
CGAGGCGGAGCCTCGCGCTCAGCATTCCAAGGCAGAGCCTTGGAACGAGATCAAACCTGTTACGTACTTCTAGAGTCCAGCCTCAATGAATCGAGGCGGAGCCTCGCGCTCAGCATTCCAAGGCAGAGCCTTGGAACGAGATCAATGCGGGAATCAATCTTTTTTCTGTCGTCTGTATCCAAAGCGAGTAGATCCTGCTTTGAAAGTACCGCTACCACTCTGTAATATCAACAGATTAACAGATATTCCGTACTCAAACTGTATACGATATGTTTCAAAGTAGCTCAAAAAAACCAGTGACAACCTGACTTTGATTGCTATCTTATCAGCATGATTATTTACAAATACAATGACTATCGACGCTTTTTAGCGGACTACTACAACGAGAAGAAAAAAACTTCACGTGCTTTTTCCTATCGATCGTTTGCGGCTAAGGCTGATATAAAATCTCCGGTATTCCTCAAGGAAGTAATTAACGGCAATCGCAACCTCACGCCTCAGACAATAGAAAAGTTCATTGTCGCTCTGGGCTTGGAAAATCGGGAATCGATCTTTTTCCGCACCCTTGTTCGGTTTAATCAAGCCAAAACCGCCGATGAGAAGCAAGAGTTCTACGCCGTTCTTCTCTCTATGAACGATTTTGTTCAAGAACATCGACTTACGGCAGATCAGTACCGTTATTTCGAAACGTGGTACACGCCGGTGATTCGTGAACTAATCACACTAGCACCGTTCGATGGTGATTTTAGTAAAATCGGTGCGAAAGTGATTCCGGCTATTTCAGCAGTTCAGGTTCGCGAAGCAGTTAAACTTCTGGAAAAAATCGGGCTTTTGGAGAAAACAGATTTCGGCTATGTTCAGACCGAACAATCGATCACCGGTGGCACCGATTTAATGAATCTCATTCGCAGAAAACACAATTCTTCGATGATCGAGCGGGCGGTTCACGCTAATACTACCATTTCTCCCGAAGAACGATACGTTTCCGGTATCACGATGGGCGTTTCTAAATCGTGCTACGATTCGCTGGTTGCGGAGATTCAGCAGTTCCGCGAACGGGTGAAAACAATCGTCAGTGGCGATCGCGGATCTGATCGGGTGTATCAATTTAACGTACAACTGTTCCCGCTGAGTGAATCCGTTTCGATTCGGGAGGACAAAGATGCGTAGAACACTTACTCTATTGACACTGATCCTTATTGGCTGTTCAAGTGGCCCCGACTTCGCCGGCGGAACGAGCAGTTCAGACAACGCTAAAGTTATGGGAATCGTGGTAAGTTCAACGTCAGAGCCGGTTGTAAATACAACGATCACGATTATGAATGGTTTTGACTCCGTCGGTGTGGTTATGAGTGACGCTCAGGGAAAATTTGAAATTGCTCTCACCGAAAGCGATTCACGAATTCTCTTTGCGCAAAAAGATGGCCTCATGGGAAAAACCACCGTTCGCGGAAATGATAATTCTACCGTTATTACGATCAAAAACCCCGGAGCGATCAGCATTCAAACAGATGCTTTTTCTATCGGAGATACCGTTCGCGTTGCTGGTATTCCGTATAGTTGGGTCATAACAAAGCAGGCTCAGTCACAGATACTTTCACCGTTACCAGAGGGGCCACTTCCTCCTATTAGAGTGGGAGATGTTCAGTTTACCGATGTCGTGGGGAGTGTCAATCCCGATGATACGTTGGAAGTTGCGATTCTTTCCAACACCGTAAAGCCATTGTGGAAATTCCCTCTAACGGTTGCCGTCAATGAACGGGTTATCGCTCACTATGGATCACTGGAACTGTTCCGCGATACGCTTGAACGCCATATCAAACAGGTTGAACTTGCATTCAACGACGCCAAAATCGCCGGGATACTTCAGTTCCCTATCGATTCAATCTACCAATTCTCAGGAAGTATCGCTTCGCAGGGACAGGGCACTGTTGCACCTTCGGCATATCGATGGATTTTTTCCGATACGAATGATACGCGCAGTCGCAGTGTTGTCCGATTCGATTACATCTGGAGTTACAGCAAAACCTCTGCATTTTTCACCCCAACTCAGGTTCTTAAGCACGCTGCACTTCTCGCGGAAGCACGGGGTGCGTTTGATCTAACCGATATCGCTGTTCCCGCAGGAACCGTTCCTGTCAGTTACCCTTCATTGACCATGGAAAATTCGATCTTGAATGGCGGGGAAACATCGACTATTGATCCGTATACAGCGGCAGTATTAAACTACAACGCCGGTTCAATCGGGTCAGAACGAGAGATTATTCATCAAGGTCAAGTCGATTCGCTTCTGATTGCGGTAGTCGATGAAAAAGGTGTGCCACTAAAAAATCAAACGGTGACACTGTATGGTGTAAAAATTGATGAAATCGTTCCGGATACAATTCCCTTGGCCACAGCAGTTACCTCCGTTGATGGGGTTGCACAATTTGCAAAAAATCCACTTGTGGACAATGGCAAACTGATACATTCCGCAGTGCTCATTACCAGCAGCAGCGGCGGAAAATCTGGGGCCGAGTGGTTCACCGTATATCAATCGGGATTGGCGTGGTTTAACGCAAAACGCGCCGTACAAACAACGCTTGTAATAAAATAACTGTCCTATGTTTCATTTTATGTGGAGGCTCTTATGAAAAGAGTTCTTGTTACAATCTGTGCTCTTGCGAGCATAGTATCGGCAATGGATCTAACTCAGATTCGTCAATTTATCCGGGGTTCCGTGACCACGGGAAACGCAACAATGCTTGGGTTCGATTCGGCGGATCAGACCTCCCGAATGGATTTCGGCCCTGCGCTTGATTTGGCTGCGGTTCATCCCGATTCGCTGAATAGTTATCCCGCTTCGGGCTTTTCTGTTTCCACAAAGACGCAGTATCTTCCGGTTCTCGTCGATGGTTCTGTGCGCTGTTTCGCCGTGATTGATTCAACAGGAAAAGCAGTATCTCTTGGGTATGTATCGCTTGCCAAAGAACTTTCCCGTGCCGCAGAACTCTATGGAATCGATCAGGAATCGATCAAACTCTATTCCGCAACGCAGATAAACAGCTATCTTGTTTCAATCCCCACGATTTCACGTTCGGCAAATCTGTCGATCCTCACTCCGGGATGGCTCGGAAATAGCCGTTCCGCACTTCCCGAAGAATCAGCCACCATCGAACAGATTCGCCGTGCAGGAGATTCAAAATGAAAATGATACTATTTATTCTGACACTGATAGTATCGCTTTTCGCCGAAAAGATTCTTCCTATCACTGAACTGGAACAGCGCAAGGATCAGTGGTGCTGGGCCGGATCGAGCACGGCGATCTTAACCTACTACGGAGAAAAAGTTTCTCAGGGGCAAATCGTTCAGTTTGCTCTTTCAAAAAGTGAAACTGGAACTGGTGACAGTACGCTCAACGCTTGGAACTATCTCTGGACCAGTGGTACCACACGAAGTTCCATAGTGTATAACGGAACGCAGT
>DYSA01000319.1 GCA_020726425.1 Fibrobacter succinogenes
CGACCGTGAGGCTCTGCCTCAATTAATCGAGGCGGAGCCTCGCGTCTGCATTCCCCGCTGGACGCTGGGAACGAGTGCTGGAGCCAAACACCTGAGTTGTAACACAAATAATACTGGAGATCATATAAATCCAGCCTTGGAATGCCGACCGTGAGACTCTGCCTCAATTAATCGAGACGGAGCCTCGCGTCTGCGTTCCCAGCGGGACGCTGGGAACGAGTGCTGGAGCCCAAAAAATGCTGGAGATCATACAAAAAAACCTCAATTAATCGAGGCGGAGCCTCGCGTCTGCATTCCCAGCGGGATGCTGGGAACGAGTGCTGGAGCCCAACACCTGAGTGGTAACACAAAAAATGCTGGAGATAATACAAAAGAGGTTGGAGGAACAATCCCACCCTCTCGCGAATAGGGCATGGGGAATATTTTACTCATGGGTGCAGCAAATGATCACGACATCCCTGATTCTCCCATTTCTCACTCCTTCTAAAAGAGGGAATCACCTATTTTCTAGCGAAATTTCCAAGGAGAAATGATGAAATTTTCCGGACTAAATAAATTGCAACTTCTTTCACTGAACATTGATTTTCGTCATGTTCTGGTGGTTGACTGTTCAAATAAAATAATGGCTCACTACGTTGGCGAAAAACTAGCCGCCACCTATCCGATTTCCACTTCGGCTAAGGGGATCGGGTGCATAGAAAACTCCAATATGACTCCTCATGGAATCCATACGATCTGTGAAAAATATGGCGAAGATGCTCCGGCGGGGATGATTTTCAAAAGTCGCGAAGCTACCGGTGAGATCTATACCGAAGATGATACTCGCGAAAACCTTATCACCAGTCGCATCCTTCGGCTCAAAGGGGAAATCACGGGAATCAACAAAGGGCCGAAAGTGGACAGCTACGATCGCTATATCTACATTCACGGCACAAACATGGAATCAACGATCGGTGTTAAAAACGTGAGCGGTGGCTGTATTCTGATGAATAACGAAGATATTATTCGACTCTACGATAAAGTTCCGGAGGGCTGCGTTGTCATTATCAATAAATAACCAAAGCTATAATTCACTTCACTTTACGGGAATTCTCGGCATTGGCATGAGCGCGATTGCTCAATTTCTCGCGGCGGACATGAAAATCACCGGATCTGACCGCGGCTGTGGTTCCGAAGCGGTGGCATTCCCCGAAACGGCACTTCGCTCTTTGGGCTGCGGCATTTTCCCGCAGGACGGTTCGGGAATCGATCAAACGTGTGGCGGCGTGGTCATTTCAACCGCCATCGAAGAGTCAAATCCCGATCTCATTCGGGCACGGGAACTGAATATTCCGGTGCTTCACCGTTCAGAAATTCTCGCGGCGATCGTCAATAGTTACCGAACGATCTCAGTCACCGGAACAAGTGGTAAATCAACTGTTTCTGCGATGATTTTCCATGTTCTTCGGGAGTGCGGAATCGATGCTTCGTACATTGGCGGGGCAAATCTTCACGCCCTTCGCGATCTCGGCATGATCGGCAACGGTTTCCGCGGAAGTTCCGATGTTCTGGTTATCGAAGCCGATGAATCGGACGGCACAGTTGTTCGCTACCACCCTGAACTTTCAGTACTTCTGAACATTTCCCGCGACCACAAAGAAGAGCAGGAAGTCGAAGCAATGCTCACCACGGCGGCGAGCCAGAGTTCGTTCGTCGTAAAAAACGGCGAGGATGTTCGACTGACTGCGATTAAGGGAACCACGTTCGGTTTTGGCTGCAACAACGACTTTTTCCCTGACACTTTCGCCAGTTCGCCTCACGGTGTGACCGGAACAATCAAGAGTGAACCATTCTCGGTTCAGTTCCCGGGAAACCATACCGTTTCAAATATTCTCGCCACAGTTGCGGCGGTTCACTACTTTGGCGTGGAACTTTCACATGCACTCACGGCGCTCTCTTCGTATCGAGGAATCGAACGGCGATTCGACCGCTACCCTGTTTCAGAAACGATCACCGTGATCGACGACTACGCCCACAATCCGGAAAAACTTGCCGCGGCGATTCGCGCTGCTCAAGAACTTTCGCCGGCGGTGACGGCAATTTTTCAGCCTCACGGATTTGGTCCACTAAAATTCATGTATGATGATTTGAAAACCATGTTTGCCGAAGTGATTCGTCCTTCTGACCGACTGATTTTCCTTCCCACCTACTATGCCGGTGGAACGGTGGATAAATCGGTTGATTCCGATTCACTTTCTGCGGAACTATCAGAATCAGTGGTGGTGAATCGCGAAGATCTTCCACAGTATCTTCGCACCACTCGCCGCGATCCCGATGCGATCATTCTCCTCGGTGCCCGCGACCCTTCACTTCCCATTCTTGCCCGGGAAATTCAGACAGTTCTTAAAGGAGTTACCGCATGAATGAACAAAATCTCCCCGATCTCCTCGTCCCGCCGTTTTGGGGAAGTAGCGACATGCTCACCTTCGATCCCGAACGGTTCACCGATGCTCCGGAGATTGCCGAAGAGATCGATCCTCGGGGAATGTACTGTTTCTTTCCCGTCTTTGTCGAAGATTGGTCGATTACACTTCTTGATCCGTGGAATGAAACAGAAGAACTGGTTACACTGACATTCCGACCGGAATTCGAAGAGTATGCAGACTGTTTCCGCTCTGATGGCGACATCTGTGCAATCGCGGCCTACACGATTGGATTTAATCCTCCGAAAATCGACCGCGAAGCGCTCTTCACCAAAACGGGAAGTCGTGTGTGCGAAGAGATTCGTCGTTCACTGAGCCTTCCGAATAATCGAGGAAAAATGGTAGCACTAACACCAGAACTCCTTGAAAATCCTGATGCGATGACCATTCTCGCCGATGCAATGAGCGTGGAAGATCGCCTCGGATTTTCGGAAGAGGATTTTGGAAGACGTGTGCGGTTCGCATTTCTTTTCCACAATGTGAGAAATGACTAAAAGAGTTCCATAGCGCGATTTAACGCAAGGGGTTCGGAGTGCCGAACCCTTTTTTTACAGAAAGAGATCACCATGAATGTTAGCGAATTTGAAAAACGAATCCTTGCAAAACCAGAATCAGTGAAAACATTTCCCTTTGGCCCTGAAACTCCAGTGTTCAAAGTGTGCGACAAGATGTTCGCGCTGATCGGTGATGACAACCGAGTAAATCTCAAGTGTGAACCGGACGAAGCTTCAGCACTTCGCGCAAATTTCCCCGAAATCACGCCGGGCTACCACATGAGCAAGGTTCACTGGAACTCTCTCCACCTTTCGGGGAATCTAACGGAAGAACTGGTGCAACACTGTATCGACGAATCCTATCGGTTGGTTGTGGCAGGTCTGAAAAAATCAGACCGCGATAGATTGCAGAAATAACGTCTGGTTTTTTTTAAAACAATGCAAAAAAGAAGGGTCGAGTAGACATAATATGACCTCAGCACTCACACATTCATGCAAGCGTCAGAA
>DYSA01000018.1 GCA_020726425.1 Fibrobacter succinogenes
TATAGTTTGGTTGAATGAACATTTGCAAGATAAAAAACAAAAAAGTTTAATTTTCTTACTCGCCAATAAATTTTGATGCCCAACTCCGAACCTGATGCCCATCAAGCATATGGAACTTGCGTAAGCGCCGAACCGTTTCTCCGCTGAAACTATTTAGGGGAATCCAGAGGAGATGTTTTTTCATTTCTGTGGCACGTTTTTTTAGAACTGCAGTGGGAGCTTCATCTGAAATATACGCGATCACCTGTTCCTTGCTGTAGAACATCGAGTATATCGTGAGTTGGCTCGCCAATGGAAGATTGTCGATTCGGTTCTGCTGGGCGAAATACTCCAGATCGGGAGTCGATCGCGGAGGGAAAATCAGGGATAAACCTCCGTAGGTACACTCTGCGATTCCCGGTCCAATAGTATTTGAAAACGGATCTGTCGCATAGAAACTCAGTGTTGATTCTTCATGATGTTCTGCATACCATGTTGTTACCATCGGATAGTGCTCATCGTGATTCGAATCAAAAATGATCACTATGGTATCTATTCCCCCGTGGAATCGCGGTGTTTCCTTTACGTGAATTTTGCCCGTATGCCAGTTGCGCAGGGTTTCTCGAATATCGATTCCATCTTTGATTGATGTGGAAAACTCTTCAGTTCGAGCTTGCGCATCGGTCATAATTCTGATAGCTTTTCCGCGAACGTGAGCGTTAAAATTCTCAATAAAAATATCTTTCGGCATGTGAGAACAAAGATTCGTCATGTTCCAGCGGTATTCAGAATTTTGATTGTGCCACACTTCGCGGTCCGGCTTCAGCGAAATTGATTGCCACTTTTTTGCCGTATCTTCAAGCAGATTAACTGATTTAATTGCTTCATTGTGAGGCATTTTGATCATCATTTCGCCATCATTGGTCAATCCAACGGAAAGAAAATCCAGTTCGCCATATTCGATAGGAAGATAGGGGAAAAAGTTGGATGCCTTGAGCACTTTAAGTGCAAATGAATCGCCACCAATTCCTTTGGCTGCAGTAATCATGTCGAACATATTCGGTGTTAATCGGTGATCCATAATCGTCAGATTGCGAAGGAATGTGATTCCCTGCTGAAGTCGAGTCATGGAGAAGTGATGTTTTTCCGCTTTGCTTCCGGTAAAACTGTCGCGCGTTTCCAAAAAGAGCCGCTTGATCATATCGGTGACCGGAAGATCTTCCTCAAAAAGAGAGGAACGGTTTTTTTCATATTCTCCAGTGACAAAGGGGAGTTCACCGAGAAGGAAAAAATAGTGAGAGGGATTGATAGGAAGCATTTGAACTTCCAGTGAAGCTGGTTCTGAAGTTGCTGGTTTTTGATTGGAATCA
Source organism: Fibrobacter succinogenes (assembly GCA_020726425.1). Taxonomy (GTDB): domain Bacteria; phylum Fibrobacterota; class Chitinivibrionia; order Chitinivibrionales; family Chitinivibrionaceae; genus JAIFMU01. The sequence continues at coordinate 1,350 of DYSA01000018.1, forward strand.
ATTGCCTGAATCAGTGCCGGAATGCGATGGATTTCAATCAAAAGAACCGGAGCCTTGTACCGTTCCATCAGTGAACGACACTCTTCGGCGATCACGAGAATTGTATCGTCGATAGTGGCAATTGTCTCGTGAAGTTTGATTGACTCCATAGTGAGAGCTGCCCACGCATCGTAGCCGATCTTCCCGATAAGCGTTTCATCTGGCGGTGTGAACAGTTTCGGCAGTTCAAGTATTTGATCCGGGCCGATACACTCCAACTGCGTACGAAGTTGCACTGATTGTCGAACCGCTTCGATAAACGGGTCACACGGATCGGCGGGGATCAACGCAACCTGTTCTCCATCATGAATCACCAGCGTATGTATGATCGGAATCTCTTCGACCATTTCAACGATGAGATCTTCGACAATGGAAGGGAGCGGGAGTGCTATGCAGTCGAACTTTCCATTGTTCAGGATCCGGCGAATCGCTTTCGCAGACTCAATTCGGCCGTGAAGAACTGGGAGGATCGTCAGGTTCTGCACCGAAATCATGATGCATCCGGCGGAAAATCGAAATCGAGATCATCAGGATTGAGATCGTCATCATCGTCATCGAAGAAGAAATCTCCGAGGCTCATCTCCGCAGGTTCTACGAGCGGTGAGTTGTCCGGTTTTTCAAGCTGTTCAAAAAGATTCGCCCCGAGAACACTGATCAACGCTTTTTCAAAGAGCGAATCTTGTTCTATGGTGGGATTCATTTTTTGCTGTTTCAACGTAAACCGAATCGCGTTGATACCATCGCGGATCGAGTAGGGAAGATCAACGGTATGAGCTTGTTGAAGGAATGATACTGCCATGTCGAGGAGTTCATCGTTTGCAAATGGAATGTTGTATTTCAAGATTTCAAGCTCTTCACGACGATCCGGGAATCCGATGCGGATCTGTGGCTGAAGACGGGAAATAATGTAATCGGGAATTTCGAACGTTGAACTATCTTCGTTCATTGTCACAACTGCACGGAATTCAGGGTTTGCGATAATAGTAACTCCCGCAACGATCGACTCAACAGACCGGCGATGATCGAGAAGACCCGCCAGTGAAGCCCACGATTTTTCAGACATACGATTCCCTTCATCGAGAATCACAATTCCCCCGGTAATCGCCGCGGTCAAAAGCGGTGATGCATGGTAACTGATTTTCCCTTCAGAAGATAAGACAGGCGTAATGATCAGATCTTCAGGGCGGGTGTCGGCGGTGCACTGCATTATGAACAGTTCTTGCCCACGTTTTTGAGCGGACGCTGCCGCAAGAGTTGTTTTTCCCACGCCGGGAACACCGATAAGTCTCGGGGTAAGCGGAAGATCCTGTTCGTGGATTGTTAGCCAGCACGCTTCAAGTTCACGAGCCGGTTGTGTTTGGCCGATCCACTCGAATTTCTGTTGCACGGGATTGGCAAGAGTAATCTCTACACCGTCGATTGTAATTGATCTCATTGTTCTCTCCAGTAAAATAGGCATTCAAAATACATTTTCGTATCCACACTATGGAAAATTCACCGCCGGAGGGTATATTTACTGTCCAAACGAAAGGATATTGTATGAAAAAGATAGAAGATAGTTTTGGATTTTATGGCATATTGACAAATCCGGTTCGCGGATATGATTACGTTACTAAGCTTTTAGTAGATAATGAAATACGGATTGTTCAACTCCGAATGAAAGATGGGACTGATTTCGATAAACTCAAGATCGCCGAACTGATGCGAAAAATTACCGAAGGTTCAAATACTCTTTTTATTATGAATGATCATCCTCAGATCGCCATCGATTCCAACGCCGATGGTGTTCATGTTGGCCAAGGTGATATGCCGGTTGATGAAGTTCGAAAATTGGTTGGCGATGAAATGATTATTGGACTGTCGACACACAATCCTCGCGAAACAGAACGATCTCGAGAGTTGTCAGTTAATTATGTCGGAGTAGGACCAGTCTATGCAACGCCCACTAAGAATATCCCCGATCCCGTTCTTGGACTGGATACGATGAAAGAGATGGTTGATATCGCATCTGTACCAGCAGTAACTCTCGGTGGAATCGATTTTGAACGGTTGCAACTGGTTCTGTCAAAAGGAGCGCGAAACTTTGCCATGGTTCGCCCGATTTGTGATAGCGAAAATCCAATATTTGAACTGAAAAAAATATTGTCTATTCAGAAACGATACATGTAGTTTTGTCTTATAAGTGTTAAGCCCTTATAAGAGGGTTTGGCACTTCTTTTTAAAATCTGTTTGAATTCTCCTAACCTCGATAGTACACTTCTACGTGAAGTAACAATCATTGTTGACATGGGGGATTAGTCATGACTCAAATGGATTATTTGTCGGTTATTAGCACTTTGAATGGATGTGTAGCTCAATTTTATGCCGCGGATCAGTACGATCTAGCAACGCTCGGTTCAATCCTCGCAAAGTTGGATGAACTTCTTGAAGAATATCAAATTTCAGATCAATTTCAAAGTATGCTCGGTTCTTTCGTTGCGGACTTAGAAAACGCAATGCTCTCGGACTCTCCTGTTCAAATTCTCGAAAATGGTCCCGTTGTAATTTCTGCCCTTATCCAGTTGATCCCCAACGCCTTGGGCAATACGCCAGTCATTGATTTTTCCCTTCCTGAACTCACAGAAAGTCAAAGACTTTTCGCTCAAGAAAATATTGGTGTTGAACAAGAAAAACTTGACATGTTGGAGGATCTTCTACTCTCTGTTGAGCAGAGTGGCGATAAAGAGAGTTGGGCGTCTATCGCTTCAATACTTCACACATTGAAAGGTGATTTTGGTGTTTTAGGACTGACCTCGCTAGTTCGTCTCGTACACCGTGTTGAAGATTCACTCTCCGGCATTGAAACAGAAGAAAAACAAGCGCAGATACCTATGCTTTTTGGCTTTCGAGACCTCATTGCGGGACGGGTAAAAGAGATTTTAAGAGGTGAATATCGTCCCTGCGATACCGGTGAGATTGAAGCCCTTTTTTCTAATAAAATTAAATCGCAAAGTTCAGTTGTTGAACAAGTTAATATCAAAACCATGGGCAAGATACTGGTTGTTGATGCAGAAACCGACTTGTTGATGGAATTTATTACAGAGTCCAAAGAGCATATAGTTGCCGCTGAATCAGCACTAATGGAACTTGAAAGTAATCCGAATGATAGAGAATTGGTTGATGCGGCATTCCGCAGTTGTCACTCAGTAAAAGGTGTAGCCGGATTTCTCAATTTGAAACCGGTGCAAGAACTTGCACATGCGCTGGAAAGTGTTATGGATGCAGGTAGAACGGGAAGACTACAGTTCGATTCAACGGTGTTAACGCTCTTACTTGAAGGCTTTGATTTTTTGAGTGAACTTATCACTCAAGTTGAAGCGAACCTTCCTGCAGGAAAAGTCGATGTAAATCCTGAAACTTTTGAAGTATACCGGAAATTAAATCACCTGTTCGATTCATTGCCGGATGCAAAACCGAAGAAGAAGGGGACTGCCGTGAATCAAGTTGCAGAAAAAACTATTGTTCAAGAGAAGCCTCGTGTCGAAGAAACGGTTGCGGTGAAAGAAGAGCCTATTACTCCGCCTGCAACTGCTCTTTCTATGCAATCTGAAATGCGTGAAGTGCCTCTACAAAATCAAAAAAAGCGAAGTGAAATTGCAGATCAAAATCAGAGTAAAGTCGAAGAGACGGTACGCGTTTCTGTACAACGACTCGATCGACTGATTGATTCCATTGGTGAAATTGTCATTGCTCAATCGATGTTGACTGCGGATCCCGACTTTGTCAAAATGAAAAGTCGCAGTGTCGAGCAAAAGGCAAGTCAGATTAGTATTGTTATGCGACAGATTCAGGAAGAGGCAATGTCACTTCGTATGATTTCGCTGAAAAGTACCTTCCAGAAAATGAGTCGACTTGTTCGAGACCTCTCTCAGAAAATGGACAAACCGGTTGAACTTATTGTAACTGGTGAAGATACCGAACTTGATAAGAGTATCATAGAACATATTGGCGATCCGCTTGTTCACATGCTCCGAAACTCTTTGGATCATGGTATCGAATCGCAAGAGGAGCGAGTGGCCGCAGGGAAGGAACCAGTTGGGACGGTGGAACTTCGCGCATATCATAAGTCTGGAAATGTAGTTATTGATATCGTAGATGACGGCCGCGGGTTGAACAAACAGAAGTTGCTCCAAAAGGCAATTTCCAATGGAATTGCAAATCCCCAACACGATTACAGTGAACAAGAAATTTTCCAGTTCATCTTTGCCCCGGGATTTTCCACTGCTGCTGAGATCACTGATATTTCAGGTCGTGGGGTGGGAATGGATGTGGTAAAAAGAAACATTATTGGGATGCGGGGAAGTCTGGAAATTCATTCAGATGAAGGTAAAGGGATCTGTTTCTCCGTAAAGCTTCCGTTGACCATGGCGATTATTGACGGAATGATCGTTTATGCCGGCGGTGAAACACTCATTGTACCAACGCTCTCTATTGTTTCTACCGTAAATCCGAAGGCTGATCAGATTCAAACAGTTCGTGGAAAAGGTGAAATATTAAATCTTCATAATCAGTTATATCGATTTGTTCGCTTGACCGATCTTCTCGGAATTGAGTGTGAACGCCGAAGCGCGACTGAAGGAATTGCAATCATTCTTGAAAATATTATGGGAAACCGTATTGCTTTGTGGGTTGATGGAATTCTCAAAAAGCAGCAAGTTGTTATCAAAAGCCTCGGTCGGTTATTTAGTAATTATAAGTGGATCAGTGGTGGTGCAGTTCTTGGTGATGGAAAAATTAACCTGATTTTGGATGTGAACGAACTTTTTCAAATGGTTGAAAAATAGGGGGATATGTGGAAAACAGTGAAGTACTTGAAGTTTCAGAACAGTTTGGTACCCATCTCGCAGGCCAATATCTCACTTTTGTACTGAGTGGTGAAGAGTATTGTATTGAACTGTTCAAAGTTCAGCAGATTATTCAACAAGAATCAATTACAAAAGTACCTCTTTCTCCCTCGTTCATTCTTGGTGTGATCAATCTTCGCGGAAAAGTGGTTCCCGTAGTAGATCTTCGCATCAAGTTTGAGATGAACGTTGGTGAACGCACGGAGAAAACGTGTATGGTTGTGCTGCAGTTAAGCACTTCTGGATCGCCATTTACAGTGGCATTCATTATTGACGAAGTCAAGGAAGTAACTACAATCCCCGAAGATGTTATCGAAGAAGTTCCCGAGTTTGGTGGCTCTTTGGATGTAACATTTTTGATGGGGGTTGCAAAAATTAATAATTCAGTTCGCATGCTTCTTGATATTGATAAACTATTTTCAATAGAAGAACTAAATCGACTTGATTCGCTTCAGGAGTAGAAATGGATTCGCAGATAGCACCAATTACAATTCTTCCCGGCCAAGTTCAAATTACTCGTAGTTCTGAAGAATTCGGGTCAAATAGGTTTATGAGGACAGTTGTTGGATCCGGTGTGTCTGTCTGTATTTGGGATCGTGAACTTCTGTCCGGTGTGATGACCAATTTTATTTATTCCCGTCCCAAAGTTGGCGAAACTTCGACGATGATGTTTGGAGACACATCGACAAAAAATGCCATAAATATGATGATTCGCCGTGGTTCCAAGACCGAACATCTGATCGCTCAGGTTCTCGGAGGAAGCCGTGGCGATGATATCTGGGATAAAACAGGATTTGAAAATATCACTGTGGCTCGAAAAATTCTACAGGAGTTTCGTATTCCAATCTATTCTGAAGATGTCGGTGGGCGTATGGGACGCAAAATTGTTTTTAATGTCTATAACGGCCATGTTGCAGTTGTAAAAGTTCACTCGCTAAGGGATTCTGACTGGATGAAAAATCCAAGGGGGGCATGATGATTAAGGTTTTGATTGTTGACGACTCCGCTATTGTTCGCTCAGTGCTCACCCGTGAAATTACCGCTGCTGGTGATATGGAAGTTGTTGGAACTGCGCCCGATCCCTTTGTTGCCCGTGAGATGATTGCTCGTTGTCGCCCCGATGTTATCACTCTCGATCTTGAAATGCCTCGTATGGATGGCATAACATTCCTAAAAAAACTGATGGAACACTTTCCCGTTCCCGTTATTATTGTAAGTTCACTTGCTCCTAAAAATAGTGAGATGGCACTTATTGCGATTGAGTGCGGTGCTGTAGATGTCGTTGCTAAACCGGGAATTGCCTACTCAATAGACCAAGTCGTGCCCGATCTTCTGGCGAAAATTAGAGCCGCAGCTTTAATTTCAGTTGATAAACTTCGAAAACAACTTTCTACTCGAACATCTCGCGGTTCATTAACCGTAACAACCAATAAAATCATTGCTATAGGTGCATCGACTGGGGGGACACGAGCACTAGAGCTCATTCTGCCGACTCTTCCAAGAACTTGTCCCGGAGTTCTCATAACGCAACACATGCCAGCGGGCTTTACGAAATCGTTTGCTGATCGGTTAAATACTTTGTGCGATGTTGATGTTAAAGAAGCTGAGGCTGGTGATGCTGTTCTTCCTGGAAGAATACTCGTGGCTCCGGGGAATTATCACATGGTTTTAAAGCGCGATGGGGCAAGGTATGTTGTTGAAATAATATCTGGAGAACAGGTGCATCATCAACGGCCTAGTGTTGAAGTGTTGTTCCATTCGGTGGCTCGGCATGCGGGTAAAAATAGTATCGGAATACTATTGACCGGAATGGGTGCCGACGGTGCCGTTGGGCTAAAAGCCATGCGCGACGCTGGAGCTATAACTGTTGCTCAAGATAAGGAATCGAGTATTGTGTGGGGGATGCCCGGTGAGGCGGTAAAGATTGATGCCGCTCAATTTGTTCTGCCCTTAATGGAAATATTTCCGAAGATTCTTCGGACTGGATAATAGAGAGGCTAATACTATGTTACAAAAGATTAAGAAAATCCCTCATCCCGCGATTGTAGATTCAGTTAATTGGGAGGATATGTCCAGTGAAGCTCAGCAGAAAGCTTCAATATTTTTTATCAATAGTATCAGTTTTTGTTTACTGTTTTTAGTACTATCTGGTTCCCTTTTCGTGAAAGGGATTGCAAGTTCTGGTATAGCATTTTTAGTGAATTCGGTGCTTTTTGGCCTCGCGGGAATGTTGTATATCAAGACTGGAAAGCTGAAAATAATTCTTAACGTTTCGTTTATTCTTGTAGGATTGTTACTGATCGTAAGAACGTATCAAGATTCGTGGGTAAACGGCATCTTTTTCATGCACTTGCTCTATTTAGCTACTATCGTTTTTTTACTCGATCGTCGCTCAATTTTCGCTTTCGGGATTCCTGTGGTTATGGTTTCTCTGGGATCGTACTTTACAGGAAGTGCAGAAATCACCGATTACAATGTATCTCTTTTCCTTATTCGCTTCCTCGTTTCCGCAATTCTAATTGTTGTTTTGTATCTATCAAGTACGCGTACAACGGATTACCTATATCGTTCCTTGCAAGAAGAGAAACGACGGGTTAACGCCTATCTCGCAGATATGCAAAAAGGTCGTGGACACCTTGATCTCATTTTTGGAAACTCAACTCTCGGGATTGCCTTTTTTGATGCCGAGGGACGAGTTGAAGAGGTTAATGAGTCTTTTTGTCGGATTGTACAAACTAGTCGCGAAGAACTTCGAGACTACAATCTCTATGAAGATCACAATTTTAGTCAACAGAACTGGAGTCGGTTAGAACACGAAAATTCTCTTACGATTTCAAAGCAATATCAGCTTGGTAGAAAAAGAGGTGGAACATTTCGTACTTTTGGTGATAAATCAGTAGCATTAAAGTGTGAACTATTCAATAACCGTATTCGCAGTGACGTGAGTACTGTCGCCATGATTATTACCGATTTGACAACTATACTCGCTAATGAAGCTAAGACGCAACAGCTTCTTGAACAACAAGAAATGCTCCTGAATAATGTGTCGAGCCAAATTTGGTACTTGGAATCACCGGATACATACGGAATGACAAATATCACTAGAGCGGAATATTTTGGTGTTACCTGTGATATGATGCTTGGGAAAAAAATTGTAGATGTCGTACCTGTAGAAGAGGCAAAAATTGCTATTGCAGAAAACACGTTCGTCTTTGAAAATCGCGAACAGTTGTTAGTTAAGCGAACAATTACAAATCAATTAGGAGTGAGCCGAGTATTTCGAATTTCCAAAACCCCAAAGCTTTCTTTTACTGGCAATGTAGAATATGTCATGTGTGAAGCCGTTGATATTACTGAGATGCGTGAGTATGAGAAACACCTGGAAAGCACGAATACAACGCTGGTATCAGAAACACAAGTAGCAATTGCAGCCAGTGCTGCGAAGAGTCAATTTCTTGCGTCAATGAGCCATGAAATTCGAACGCCGCTTAACGGAATTATTGGTATGGCTGAGTTATTGATGGATACTCCTCAGGACGAAGATCAGAAACAGTATACCGATATTGTGTACAAAAGTGGAAAGCACTTACTTGCAATTATCAATGATATTCTCGATTTCTCGAAAATTGAAGCGGGTAAACTTGAACTTGAGCGACTCTCATATACTCCGCTGGATGTCGTTGAAGAAGCTGTTGATGTGTTGGCTCAAAAAACCTTTGAAAAAGGTCTATCTGTGGTAGTCGATGTTGATATTGACTGTGAGCATTCTTTGATTGGTGACAGCGTTCGGTTAAAGCAGGTATTAGTGAATTTGATAGGTAATGCCGTTAAATTTACCGAAAAGGGTGAAATTCGCGTTGCTGCGACCGTAACTTCGAAAACTGACACCCAAAGGACAATCCGTTTTTCAGTAACCGACACTGGCGTTGGTATTCCGAATGATAAACAAAAATCACTTTTCACAGCTTTTACTCAAGCAGACTCTTCGGTTACACGAAAATACGGTGGCACTGGACTTGGCTTAGCTATTTCGAGAAGTCTTGTTGAGATAATGGGTGGAGAAATTGGATTTACGAGTAATGAAAATTGTGGTTCAGAATTTTGGTTTACATTGACCTGTGATTCCGATGGTTCTGAAATCGATGTCGTTCCATCTGGTTTCAAAAATGAAAGAATATTGATTCTTCAGAAAAGTGACTGGCACTATAGTTCACTTTCCAAGTTGCTCGGTTCATGGGGGGCAGAAATTCACCGACTGTTTTCTGAGTCAGACTTGCTTGAAACACTCACGGCCAACGCTATGGCCTTTTCACCCTATACATCAGTGTTTATTGATGTGGATGCATTACAAGATCCACATTATTCAATAATTCCTATTGTTTCGGAGCCACTTTTTAAAGATGTGTCATTTTATAAATTAGTTCCCTTTGCCCTCTATACCGATAGAGGATCCTACAGTGCAATTATTACCAAGCCTGAAAAGAGACTCGAATTAAAAGGTATCAAAGATTCACGCTACTCATTAGCTAATCCCGACGTTATAAAAATGGGAAGTATGAGCACTTCTAATGATATAAAAGAGAAAAGAAATCCATCGATTTTGCTTGTTGAAGATGAACCGACCAATCAAAAAGTCGCTCAGATACTCTTTTCGAAAAATGGATTTAGCCGAGTTACATTGGCCTGTAGCGGCGAAGAAGCGGTTTTTATTGTTGAAGAAAAACACTTTGATATCATTTTTATGGACTGGCAACTTCCGGGGATGGATGGAATGGAAGCGACAGGGTTGATAAGATCTGGTGAAGCGGGTGATTTGAATCGTGATGCAGTTATTGTTGCAATGACTGCCAATGCAATGACCGGTGACCGAGAAAAGTGTATTCGTGCGGGAATGGATGACTATATCTCAAAACCAATTTCTCAAAAAGATCTCGTTCGAGTGATTGAAGAGTGGAGCGTCATTGGTGATGATCTTGCAAGAAAACGAGATAAAAATGTAGAGCTTCTGGGAAGTGGAGGTTTTGGTGGGTCTGTAGTTTTTGATGTTTCCCCCGATTCCACAAACACTCTTTCTGATCAGGCTAGTGATGAAAAGATACCACAATTTTCGCAGAACGATACTTCCGATAGTTCGATTACTTCAGAACGAATAATTTTGGAACCGGTGAATTTACTCTATCCTGTTTTCAATTATGAAGCAGCTCTCGACAGAATGATGGGTGATACTGAAATTTTACATGCTGTAATGGAAGAATATCTTCGATCAATACCAGATCTCATTGAAGATTTGAGAATCTCAATTAAATCGGGTGATTTAGTTGTCATTCATAGAACTGCCCACTCGATTAAAGGGGCTTCGCTAAATGTTGGTGCAGAAGAAATAGCTCACATGGCACAGGTATTAGAAAAGAATGCTGTACATACTCAACTTCCTGTTGAAGAGTTACAGAATCATTATGATGAAATTGCACATGCATTCGATCGATTGTCAGGAGAAGTCCTTAAAGCTATTTCGTAGATCAATAGGTAACAGACGTAATCAAAAGGGTCAGCCAGATGTGGTTGATCCTTTATTTTTTATCAAATTTGGATATGTTGTGTTGTAAAAAGGTACCCCATTTGATGTGTAAGGGTGTATTTTCAGTCGAACTGTACAACGAGACCCAGTATAGGTGGTTACTAAATGGCATGGTTTAGCAGTCGAAAAGCGACCAAAGAAACATTCTCTGAAGATATTTGGATGAAATGTCCAAAATGTGAAAAACACATTTTCAAAGAAGATTGGCAAAACTCTCATAAGGTTTGCCCAAAATGCAATTTCCACGGTAAACTTACCGCATGGGAACGAATCGGTATTACGTTGGATCAAAATTCATTTGTGGAGCTGAACAGTTCCATTTCCCCGGCAGATCCACTAAATTTCCATGACAGCAAAGGTAGTTATAAAGACAAAACCAGTGAAGCGATTAAGAAAACTGGATTGAAAGAGTCTGTTGTCACCGGAACCGGAACAATCAATGGACTCTCGGTAGTTGTCGCTGTAATGGATTTCCGTTTTCTGGGCGGAAGTCTTTCTTCTGGATGTGGAGAAAAAATTCTTCGCGCTTCGAACTACTCTTATGACAAAAATCTCCCATTGATCATATTCTCCGCTTCCGGTGGCGCGCGTATGCACGAAGGAATCCTTTCCTTGATGCAGATGGCGAAAACGTGTGCCGGAATTGCTCGGCTCAATGAAAAGAATATTCCCTATCTTTCTGTTTTGACTGATCCTACAACGGGAGGAGTATCCGCTTCATTTGCTACTGTTGGCGATATCAATATTGCTGAACCGGGTGCTTTGATTGCGTTTGCTGGCCGAAGAGTTATTGAAGAAACTATCAAACAGAAGCTTCCCGATGATTTCCAAACTTCAGAATATCTTTTGGAACATGGATTTATTGACACCATTATTCATCGGTCTGAAATGAAAACAAAACTGCATCAGATTCTTTCATTTTACGGGCGATAGGTGAGGTTATGACTAGTACAAAAGAACTTGAAAAAAAGTTGGCAGCTCTTATGAAATCTCCTGATCTTTTTGAAAAAGAGATTCGCGATTTGAAATCTGAAATTGCAATTTCACGTGGTGGTGAAAAATCACTCACTGCATGGGAAACTATTCAGGTTGCACGTCACAAAGATCGCCCAACATTTAAAGATTACGTAACTGGCATGTTTACTGATTTTATCGAACTCCATGGCGATCGTCGTTTTTCTGATGACCTCGCAATCTGTGGTGGATTTGCTCACCTCGGTGGAGAATCGGTTATGGTTATTGGCCATGATAAAGGAAAAACAATAGAAGAAAAGGGTGATCGCCGTTTCGGTTGCGCTCTTCCTGATGGATATCGCAAAGCCATGCGTCTTATGCGCCTGGCCGAACGGTTCGGCATTCCTATTATCACCCTAATCGATACGCAGGGGGCTTATCCTGGTCTCGAAGGTGAAGAACGTGGACAGGCAGAAGCGATTGCTCGCAATTTGGTAGAAATGGCTCAAATTTCTGTGCCAATTATCTGCACAGTGGTGGGTGAAGGTGGATCTGGTGGTGCACTGGGAATTGGCGTTGGCGACAAAGTAATGATGCTTTCCAATTCTGTGTATTCTGTTATTTCAGCCGAAGGTTGTGCGGGAATTTTGTGGCGTGATGGTTCAAAAGCTCCTGTTGCAGCAGAAGCGCTGAAACCTACAGCTGAATCTCTTTTAAAACTCAAAGTTGTAGATCGCGTGATCCAAGAGCCATCTGGTGGTGCTCACAGCGATTATGCGGGAACATTTGAAGCCTTGAGAGAAGCTGTTCTTTCTGAACTTCGTCCTCTTAAAAAGATTGCACCAGCGAAACTAACTAAAAAACGATTTGAAAAATTCTCTGCCATGGGAATCTATAACGAATAGGAGTTTGTTCGATATGACTATTTTTACAAAAGATATGGAAGATAATCTGCATAAAGTACCTCTCAGAATTACCGATACAACACTTCGTGACGCTCACCAGTCACTCTGGGCGACTCGCCTTCGCACTGCAGATATTTTGGATATTATCGATACTATTGATAATGTCGGCTACTACTCACTTGAGATGTGGGGCGGAGCAACATTTGACGTATGTATGCGTTTCCTCCGTGAAAATCCATGGGAGCGACTGCGCGAAGTTAAAAAACGAGCTAAAAATACACCTCTTCAAATGCTTCTTCGCGGCCAAAATGCTGTTGGATATCGCAACTATTCCGATGATGTTATCGATAAGTTTATTGCTCTTGCGTGCAAAAATGGTATCGATATTTTCAGATGTTTTGATGCTCTGAATGATACGAGAAATCTCGAAGCGTGTATCACTGCGGTAAAAAAGCACGGCGGACATGCACAGGGGACGCTCGCTTATACTATTTCACCTGCTCATACACCTGAAAAATATATCACCTATGCAAAAGAACAGGTTGCACTTGGTGTTGATTCCATCTGTATCAAAGATATGGCGGGAATTCTCTCTCCTTATCAAGCAGAAAAATTAGTAAGTGCACTTATTGCAGAAGTTGATGTGCCTATCCAACTTCACACCCACGCTACTTCGGGAATGGGAACCGCAACCTACGTCGAAGGCGTTCGCGCTGGTGCTCAGGCAATTGACTGTGCGATTTCGAGTATGGCGGGATTTACGTCTCAACCTCCTGTGGAAACGCTTGTTGCAATTTTCAATGAAACCAAATATCCTGCGCATCTGGATATTTCTGCACTTGAAAAAGTTGCGAAATATTTCCTTGATCTTCGTCCAACACGTGCTCAAGCAAGTGGTGCTCAGGCTTCAATAATTGATCCAGGTATTCTTGTTCACCAGATTCCCGGTGGAATGATCTCAAACTTCCGCTCTCAGCTTGCAATGCAGGGTGCTCTGGACAAACTCGACGAAGCTCTTGAAGAAGTTTCATTGGTTCGCAAAGATCTAGGATATCCACCACTGGTAACTCCGACAAGTCAGATTGTTGGAACTCAGGCTGTAATGAATGTTCTTTCTGGTGAACGATACAAAATGGTTCCGAATGAAGTGAAAGAGTATGTTCGAGGAATGTATGGACGTTCACCTGAACCTATTTCAGAAGAGTTTATCAAAAAAATTCTCGGCAATGAGAAACCAATTGCTCACCGTCCTGCGGATGACATTGAACCAATGCTTCCGAAAATTGCGGATAACCTTGACTCTGATCTTATAACAGAAGATGAAGATATTCTTTCGTATGCTATGTTCCCTGAAGTCGCCATCGAGTTTTTCAAATGGCGGGCAAAACCTGAGGGTGAACGCGATCCTATTCCTGCAGACCTTGAAATTGAAGCGGCAAAAGCTGCTGAAAAAGAAGCCATGGGACAAGAGGTAGAACCAAAAGGAACAGGCGACAAAAATGCAGATCAAGCAGTTCATGATGATGACTATAAAGGTATTAGTCAGATTATTGCTGCAAGTTCAGGTATTGCCCTCGATGAACTGACTATTCGCAAAGGTGACTTTAGCGTTGAAATCCGTGCAAACGGAGCCGCACCTCGTCCTGTGCCAATGGTTAGTGTTCCTACTCAGGCTGTTGCAGTGCCAGTTGCAGCATCCGCAGCGCCAGAAGTTGCGGCTCCTGCCGGTGATCCTTCTGCGTATGCGAATAGTATAAATGCTCCACTGGTTGGAACATTTTATTCATCATCTGGTCCGGGTCAGCCTGCATTTGTAAAAATTGGTGATTCTGTGAAAGCGGGAGATGTTGTTTGTATCGTTGAAGCTATGAAATTGTTCAATGAGATTAAAGCAACTGCTGATGGAATTGTCGATGCTGTTTTTGTAACAGATGGCACGCAGGTTAAAAAAGGTCAGCCACTTATTGGTTTGAAATAAATCCTATAAAGTTTTTATCTGTAGGGCGCTGAGAAATCGGCGCCTTTTTTCGTGTAATGTTTATAGGTGAGCACATTCGAAAAAAAAGGCTCTCGGAAATTCCGAAAGCCTTAACAATAATGTTGCACCAGAAGCAATTACTGGTGATATTTCAGCAGTGATGGTGCGCTTGCCCGCATGAATTCCATCAGATCTTCATGGAGAAGATCTCCGTCTTCAGTTTCTGCTACACTACACAGCGGTTGATACATAGGGCTGTTGAGGAAAGTGCCCAGTGGAATTGGGTTTTTTCGCGAGAAACAGGCACGAATGTACGGGACAAGTTTTTCCTGAAGATCAAACGAATTACTATAGTTACCCGCTTTTCCTTCGGCTATTACATCAAGAAAGAGCGAAAGTGCTTCGGGAATATTTGCAGTTGCAGAAATCACCCCAGTTCCGCCATCTTTAATAAGTTGCGCCACAGAATCATCTTCACCAGAAACAACGGCAAAGTGTGAACCTTTGGTTTCTTTTATAATGCGAAGCGTATCTTCACGGAAACTGCCACCAATGGTAAAATCAACAGCTTGTTTGATCCCGATGAACTGTTTGTTTTGAGCAAGTTCAATGACCGTATTTGCATGGATATAACTATTCGTTCTTCCAGGGACATTATAGAGAACAATTTCGGCACCGGTTTCAGAAGCGAGTGTATCAAAGTGCATCTGCACACCGAACTGGGTCGGATTGTTGTAGTATCCTGTCACACAAAGAACGGGAATCTCTTTAATCTTTTGAACATTGTTAATCATTTCCACAGATTCGCGTGTGCAGTTAGAACCGGCTCCTGCAATAATCTGGCAACGATCGCCGGCATAATCGACAACAAACTTAATGAAATCAAGGTGTTGTTGTGGTGTAACCGTAGCACTTTGGCCTGTTGTTCCCACTGGAACAAGGCCGTTCACCCCGCGAGAGATCTGGTCATCGATCATACGTTTTGCTTTTTCATAATCGATTGAGTTGTAAAGCCGTTTCGGACAATCACTATTCAGGGGCGTGAAAAGGGCAGTGTACACTCCGGAAAGTTTGGTTTGAGCCATGGCAAACACCTCAATTTGTTATTTTTTGCATGGTTATATTTATCTAATCGGGAAAATACAATTTTGCAACGCTTTTGTGGTCTCTAATGTGCCGATATCGATTGGTTCAATACTTTTCGAATCGGAGCGGTCAGGTGAGGAGATACGCTGAGTACTCGCAAGCCATTGTCGAAAAGTCTTTGAGCGTTCTCAGGGTAAGATGCTAATTCACCGCAAATAGAAATCGGTCGTTCTACTTTTTTCCCCGCGTCTATAACGATTTGCATAGCGTTCCAAAGAATTGGGTGATTCATATCGTACTCTTTTGCGACTAATTCATTATTCCGATCAATCGCAAAAAGGTATTGAAGAAGGTTATTGCTTCCAA
>DYSA01000320.1 GCA_020726425.1 Fibrobacter succinogenes
GTCGATTCATAATTTGTTGGATTTATCCCCAAATTGGGCACGGCACGCCGTGGATTGGGCACGGCACGCCGTGGATCAATGCTGTAGCGCTTATTTGATCCGACCATGTTTCCACGGATTAAAATCCGAGGCTAATAACAAATTTGATCCTACCGGATCAGATTCGAGTCCATCCGGAGGATGTAATTCAATATTAGACAGTCGATTCATCGACTGTAATCAATAAGCACTACAGCATTGACGCCGTGGATTGGGCACGGCACGCCGTGGATTGGGCACGGCACGCCGTGTCCCTACACAATTTCGTACTGGCTTATTGAATACTTGCACAGTTTCGGAGAGTGGTCACGATACTCAAACACCTATAAAGACCACCCCTCGGTCGCCCAAATTCTTCGGTCAGAATATATTTTCCTCGCGTAAAAAGCCCCGTAACTCCAGAGGAAGGAATCTCCCCTTGGTACAGAGAATATTTGTTGAAAAAAGAGCCGGTTTTGATATCGCAGCTGAAGGCCTTTTCGAAGATCTTCGCGACTACTTGAAAATCAGCACACTGGAAAAAGTTCGCATTCTTGTTCGTTACGATGTAGAGGATCTTTCTGAATCAGATATGACCATGGCACTTCCGGTTATTTTCTCGGAACCGCCGGTGGACACCGTTTCTATGGAATCATTTGAATGTGCCGCTGACGAAACGGCGTTTGCGTGGGAATACCTTCCGGGCCAGTACGATCAGCGTGCCGATTCGGCTTCGCAGGCGGTTCAGCTCATGACTCACGGCGAACGTCCGGAGATTCGCTGTGCTCAGGTGATCGTTCTCAAGGGAAAACTTTCCGCTGACGAAATCGCGAAAGCTAAAAAATTCATTATCAACCCCGTTGATTCTCACGAAGCTTCTCTGGCGAAACCGGAAACACTTCACGCAAAATCAGCTGAACCGGCTGACGTGGCGATTCTCACGGGCTTCATCGGCAAAGATGAAGCTTCGCTCAAAGCGTTCCGCAAAGAGATGGGTCTTGCCATGAGCGATGCGGATATCGCTCACGTTCAGAACTATTTCAAATCGGAAAACCGCGATCCATCGATCACGGAACTGAAACTTCTCGACACTTACTGGTCTGACCACTGCCGCCACACCACGTTCATGACAAATCTTGAAAACATTTCGATCGAACAGGGATACTACTCTGCGGCGATCGCGGATTCGCTTGCTCACTATCAGGAAGCTCGCGACAAAGTCTACGGCGAAGATACCACTCGTGCGATGACTCTTATGGATATCGCGGTTATGGGAATGAAAGAACTTCGCAAAGAAGGACTTCTGAACGATCTCGAAGTAAGCCGCGAAATCAACGCCTGTTCGATCACCGTGGAAGCGAAAATGGAAGACGGAACCGTTGAACCGTGGCTTGTAATGTTCAAAAACGAAACTCACAACCACCCAACCGAAATCGAACCGTTCGGTGGAGCGGCGACCTGTCTCGGTGGATGTATTCGCGACCCGCTGTCAGGACGTTCGTATGTCTATCAGGCGATGCGTGTTTCCGGTGCGGCGGATCCTCGCAAATCGCTCGAAGAGACACTTCCGGGGAAACTTCCCCAGAGAAAAATCTGTGTCGAAGCGGCTCACGGATACAGTTCATACGGAAACCAGATCGGTCTTGCAACTGGTCATGTGACAGAAATCTACCACGACAATTACGTGGCGAAACGCATGGAGATCGGTGCTGTTGTGGCAGCGACTCCTCAGCATAACGTGTTCCGTGGCGAACCGAAAGCGGGCGATGTGATCGTTCTGATCGGTGGACGTACCGGTCGCGATGGATGTGGTGGAGCAACTGGTTCTTCGAAAGAGCACACCGAAGAGTCGATCGAAACTTCGGGTGCGGAGGTTCAAAAGGGTAACGCTCCGACAGAACGCAAGATTCAGCGTCTGTTCAGAAATCCGGAGTTCTCACGCAAAATCAAAGTGTGTAACGACTTCGGTGCCGGCGGGATTTCCGTGGCAATCGGCGAAATCGCGGAAGGTCTGATTATCAACCTCGACGCGGTTCCGAAAAAATATGACGGACTTGATGGAACCGAACTGGCGATCTCTGAATCGCAGGAACGCATGGCGATCTGTATCGATCCTTCGGACATGGATCTCATGATCAAACTTTCCGAAGAGGAGAATCTCGAAGCGGTAAAAGTTGCTGACGTGACCGAAGAGAAACGTGTTGTCATGACGTGGCGTGGAAAAACCATCGTCGATCTGAGCCGTGAATTTATCGACACCAACGGCGTGCTTCAGTCTATGGACATCGAAGTTTCTGCTCCTGACGAAGAGGTTGATTTCTTCGACGAGGTGTCTGACGAAATTCTCAACAAAGAGACGCTCGAAGAGATGTGGTACGCAAATCTTTCCGACTTGAACGTCTGTTCGCAGAAAGGTCTCATCGAACGATTCGACTCGACTATCGGAGCCGGTTCAGTGCTTCTTCCCTTTGGTGGAAAATCGCAGCTTACGCCAACTCAGGCGATGGCGGCAAAACTTCCGACTCTTCACAAGGATACATCCACCGGAACCGTCATGAGTTACGCGTTTGACCCTGAACTTTCGTCATGGTCACCGTATCACGGTGCGATGTACGCGGTTGTTGAATCAGTTGCGAAAATCGTTGCTTCCGGTGGATCGCGTCGGACAACTCGCTTGACACTTCAGGAATATTTCGAACGTCTTGGAACCGATTCGGCTAAATGGGGAAAACCGTTCGCCGCTCTTCTCGGTGCTTTCGAAGCTCAGAAAGGTCTTTCGACTCCGGCAATCGGTGGAAAAGACTCAATGTCCGGAACATTCGAACAGATCTCCGTTCCGCCAACGCTCGTGTCGTTCGCGGTGACGGCGGTTGATGTAAACAAAGTTATTTCACCGGAATTCAAAAAAGCTGGCAACTCGCTGGTGTACATTCCGGTTCCAAAAGATGAAACGCTCATGCCTGATTTCGAAGAGCTCTGCCACATTTACGACACTGTCACCGAACTGATCGCCGACGGCACAATCGTGTCAGCTCACACGGTGGGCAAAGGCGGAATCGCGGCGGCACTTTCGAAAATGAGTTTCGGTAACCGTATCGGTGCAGATATTGAACTTGAATTTGACGAAGTGACTCTTTTTGCTCCTGATTACGGTTCGCTTATCGTTGAACTTGACGCGGATTTCCTCTATGTTGATTTCCAGGTGATCAATCTTGGCGAAACCAGCGAAGAGGGCAACATTCTGATCAACGGCGAAGAGATCGACTTTGATAAAGCTCTCGCGGCGTGGCAGGCTCCGCTCGAATCGGTGTTCCCGACGAAAGCTCACGAACCGGCTGCGGCTGTTGAAATCAACTGCGATGATCGCATGATCGTTCGTCCGTCGCTGAAAATCGCGAAACCTCGCGTGTTCATTCCGGTCTTCCCGGGAACCAACTGTGAA
>DYSA01000321.1 GCA_020726425.1 Fibrobacter succinogenes
GTCATATTATTCGTTGTATCATTGCATCGTTGAGCCGTTGCATCGTTTAATCTGCCAGACCGACTTTACACTGATGGTGTGCTTCGGCGATTTTCTTATATCCTGACAAACGATTGAGAAGTCCATCCCAGTCAACTTTTGCGGCGTCAAACTCCGGGCCATCAACGCAAGCGAACTTCGCTTCGCCATCCACCATAACCCGACATCCGCCGCACATTCCCGTGCCATCGACCATGATCGGATTCAGTGATGCCACAGTTTTTATTCCCGCAGCAACGGTCATTTTCGAAGTAAACTTCATCATGATCGGTGGCCCGACCACAACAGCTTCATCGAAATGCTGACCTTCGGCAATCAGTTTCTGAAAGATATCGGTGACAAATCCTTTGAATCCCGAAGAGCCGTCATCGGTGGCAACGTGAAGTTCCGATGAAATCGCTTTCATCTCCTCTTCGAGAATGAGAATATCCTGTGACCGAGCCCCAATGATAGAAACCACTTCATTCCCCGCCGCCGCAAATGCCGCCGCGATTGGATAGAGCGGTGCCACACCAACTCCCCCGCCGATACAGAGAACACGACCGACTTTGTGTACTTCCGTGGGCATCCCGAGCGGTCCCGCAAGGTCAGCAATCGAATCGCCCACTTTCTTGAAACTCAACTCTTTCGTCGATTCGCCCACTGCCTGAACGATCAATTCGATCCAGCCCTCTTCGGCATTAGCATTTGCAATAGTAAGAGGAACCCGCTCACCATCTTCGTTTACGCGAATAATTACAAACTGTCCCGCTTTGCGCTTTTTGGCAATGCGTGGAGCATCAAGTCGAACGCGGAATATCTGTTCTGACAGTTGTTCCACTTTGAGTATTTCGGTCATCAAGTCCCCTTTCCACTGATATCTGAACCCATCAGGATTTTGCGTCTCAAATATAGCTTTTGTACAGTTCAACAGATTGAGAGAAAACAAATACGGATATTTTATTATCCAATAAAACGAAGCGTTCTATAGTTCCGACAATCCATCTGATTTTTTCGGCAAATCAATAGCTTACTAACAAAGTAGTTGTCAGACACAACAATGCAATAATTTTCATCAGCCTGTAGCCATAAAACGGTGCGAGAACGTATATTCTGTACGAATATGGTAAAGTATGATACAAGGGAGAGCTCAATGCTAAATACCAGCAGTTATTATGAAAATTTCCATCAGGGGCACTGGAGTACAAAGGTTGACGTACGCGATTTTGTGCAAAAAAACTACACTCCTTATGAAAGCGACTCATCCTTTCTAAAAGGTGCTTCGGAAACGACAACCAAACTCTGGAACGAAGTTCTCGAGTTGATGAAAGCAGAAACCGCTCGCGGAGGAACTCTCGATATTGACGTTGACATAATTTGTGCGGTGAACGCTCACGAAGCAGGCTACATTAATCGCGATCTCGAAACAATCGTGGGCCTTCAGACTAACGCACCACTCAAACGAGCGATTATGCCCTACGGCGGTGTTCGCGTAGTCGAAACAGCATGTGAATCATACGGATTCGAACTTTCGGACAACGTAAAAAACATTTTCCACAACTATCGGAAAACTCACAACGCCGGCGTATTCGATGCCTACACCCCAGAAATCCGCGCGGCTCGTTCTGCCGGAATCATCACCGGTCTTCCCGATGCCTATGGTCGCGGACGAATCATTGGCGACTATCGTCGCGTGGCACTTTACGGAGTTGACAAACTGATCGAAGACAAAAACAATCAGGCTCACTCGTACGAAGTAGCAACGCTTGACGAAGAGGTAATCCGTTCCCGCGAAGAGATTTCCGAACAGATCCGTGCGCTCAAAGATCTCAAAAAGATGGCCGCAAAATACGGATTCGACATCTCCCGCCCTGCCGAATCTGCCAAGGAAGCGATTCAGTGGACTTACTTCGGATTCCTCGCCGCGGTAAAGCAGCAGGATGGTGCGGCAATGTCGCTTGGCCGCGTGTCAACCTTCCTCGATATCTACATAGAAAAAGATATCGCCGAAGGAACTCTTACGGAAGAGCAAGCACAAGAATATATTGACCATTTCGTTATGAAACTTCGCATGGTGCGGTTCCTTCGCACACCAGACTACAATGAACTGTTCAGTGGCGATCCTACGTGGGTAACCGAATCAATCGGGGGAATGGGAGTCGATGGTCGTACCTTGGTGACGAGAACTTCCTACCGAATTCTCAACACGCTGTATACACTGGGAGCTTCGCCAGAACCGAACTTGACAATTCTCTGGTCAACCCGCTTGCCCGAACCATTCAAGAACTATTGTGCTCAGGTATCGATTGACACCAGTTCAATTCAGTATGAATCAGACGATCTCATGCGTGGTTTCTGGGGCGATGACTACTCGATCGCCTGCTGTGTATCTGCCATGGCAACAGGTAAGCAGATGCAGTTCTTTGGCGCTCGCTGTAACCTTGCAAAAGCGCTCCTCTATTCAATCAACGGCGGACACGATGAACTCATTGGAATTCAAGTTGGTCCGAAATTTGAACGCATTACTTCGGAATACCTGAACTATGATGAAGTAATGCAAAAGTTTGACTATTTCCAAGATTGGATCGCGAATCTCTATATCAATGCGTTAAATACAATCCACTTTATGCATGATAAATATTGCTATGAATCACTTCAAATGGCACTTCACGATCGCGATATTCTGCGCACCATGGCCTGTGGAATTGCGGGACTATCCGTAACCGCAGACTCACTATCGGCAATTAAATATGCGAAAGTGAAAGTAATTCGCGACGAAAATGGGTATGCGGCAGATTTTGAAATCGAAGGTGATTATCCTAAATTCGGAAACAACGACGATCGAGTTGACCAGATCGCCAGCGACCTCGTTGAAGATTTCATGGGGAAATTGAAAAAAACACCCACCTACCGCAAATCAGTTCCAACAATGTCCGTTCTGACCATTACGTCGAACATTGTATACGGCAAAAAAACAGGGAATACTCCCGATGGCCGAAAAGCAGGCGAACCATTTGCTCCCGGTGCAAACCCTATGCACGGTCGCGATACCAATGGCGCGCTCGCATCGATCGCTTCAGTGGCAAAACTCCCCTACCAGTTCGCTCAAGATGGTATCTCGTACACCTTCTCGATCGAACCGCGGTCATTAGGCAAGGATGAAAACTCTCGAGTTAACAATCTCTGCGCCATGCTCGATGGCTACACGCTTCAGGGTGGACACCATATCAACGTAAATGTACTCGATCGCGATATGCTCCTTGATGCCATGGAACACCCAGAAAAATATCCACAGTTGACTATTCGCGTTTCGGGATATGCGGTGAACTTTGTGAAACTGACAAAAGATCAGCAGATGGATGTGATCAACCGGACGTTCCACTGGACAATCTAGGTTCAGAGTCGATCAAATAAACAGAGCAAAGGCACCTCGGTTCGGG
>DYSA01000322.1 GCA_020726425.1 Fibrobacter succinogenes
TGTGGAAGATTCGCGAAGGATATTATAGATGCGAAGGAAGTGACATAACCCTTCCGTTGGTGTGACCGCTGACGCAATGCTGTAATAACGAGGGATGCCGTTTTCGCGGATGGGAATCTGGAAGATCATTGATGCTGCGGTTCGTGACGCGGGGATTCAGAAAAAGGTTTCGCCTCATACATTCCGCCATTCATTTGCTACCCACCTGCTTGAAGGCTGGGCCGATCTTCGCGTGGTGCAGGAGATGCTGGGGCATGCCGATATTGTGACAACTGAGATTTATACCCATATCGACTGGGAATATCTCCGAGAAGTTCATCGTTCGTTTCATCCCCGATATAAAAAAGATCGACACTGACCCGAGGCGGAGTGGGCAAAAAATATATTGTTAAAAGATGTGTTTGAACTTGACATTCATCAGCTCAGGCTCTTTTCAGGAGTCAGGGTGGGTTGAACGATATCCGGGCATGTTCAAAATCTAAAAAAGATAACTATGAACGGAATATGTTAATTCTCAGAGGAGGTTGTTCAATGTGGTATTTCCTGCTGCTTCTTGCTTCAATACTTTTTATTGGCTGTACGGAAAACAGTGAAGAGTCAGGTATTGAGCGTCTTGACTCGATACCTGCTGGTAGCGTATCTGCAATCCGGATCAAGAGTGATAAAGGCGACATGCTGCATGTCCTTGATGCCAATGGGAGGATCAGTTCTGTTCAGATCGTAGATCCTGCTCAGAGAAAAATTCAGGGAAATGAGTACACTTACGACTCTCAAGGACGGGTTAAGAAAGTAACGGTAACCGATAATGCTTATACCTCGAGGGTGAGAAGTTCCCAGTATACAGAGGAATATGAATACATCGGGGATTCGATAGCAGTCCGTACTACCGACGGGGCAGATGTTAAGGTGATTGCCCGCAATAATACTTCTTCCGATGAGCTCACTCTTACTAAGATCGAAAAGGGTGAAATGTCCATAACTACTTTCATTAAATAAGGTGGTACCCCCAATGTACTTGACAAGGAAACACATGGTAGGAATAATTATTCCGATTCTGTTCATGGGTTCACTCGTATCTGCCGGTGAAATCGCTGTTGAATACAAGCGGACGGTCATTGATGTGAGGCCCAGCAGTATTATCCGCCCGTTACAGGAAAAAAATAATCCACTTGAAGGATTAAAAAAGGGAGATGTGATCGTCGGAGTTGATTATGTTCCCCGAAAGATTACAGCCATCTACCGGAAGGACGGAGAGATTGTTGTGGAAACAGAACAGCCTTCATTCTCAGAAGCGATAACAGAACTTTCAATTCCTGATCTGGATATAAATCTTGATCCATCGACAATTGTCTGTGAAAAAGGGGTGACCGTTGATCCCTCAAGTATGCGATCCGGAGAAAATCTAATAGCCGTCGATTTCTCATATTCTGCAGGCAGGAAGCCCGATTCGGATGTCCGCGCAAGTGAAACATTCAATTTTAACGAAGAGGTCAGCAAGTATCTTGATATTAAAGGTTCAGTCACTCTTGATTACAAACTCAATTTGTCCGGAGATGTCAGCTTCTCAAATCGATTCGCCAAGGCAAAAATGGTCGGATATGTCAAACCGATTCTGGATCTGGAGCTGAATGCCCATTATAATAAAGGGGATAGGATTGTCATTCCGCTTTACACTATCGGAACAGATCTTAAACTGGTGAATGCCAGTTTAAAGGTCGCACTGGTTTCTGATGTCGACGGAAAGCTCGAAATCTCAACATTTCTCTCCCAGGAGATTAAGACAACAATCGACAAAGGGTATCAGGTCGATTATGATCTGACCCTGAGCGGATGGGAAAAAGATGAGAGTGAGACATACAGTCTTGGATCCGGGGTCTCTACCGGGTCTTACAAAATGGAAGACAGCCTGGTATTCAAAGCTTCTGCAACAATGAAAAATGGTGTTCAGGTAACTTCAGATGTGGAAGCACTCAGCTTCAGTTTTTTCTATATGAGGATCTGGGGAGGGCTGACTTCCGAGATGCAGGGAGTTCTCAATACTTCCAGTCCTTTAACATACTTGTCCGGCGAATTTACCCGACCTGAATGGGAATTCAATGGAGAGCTCAATTTCGGGTATGGGGTTGATTGTTACATTTCAGTTCTGAACGGGTGTGACTGGTGGGATTCCAGTTCAAAATTCAAGCGTGTTCTTGCGGATATGGAGTGGCATAAATATTTTCTCACATTCAGTACAAAACGGTACAAAGAATTGGAAGAGGCAGTGATCAATGCCAAAACTTCCGCCGAGAAGATCACTGCAAAAACAGACCTTGACGAATACCTCGGTATATAGGAGAGATAGAATGACACTGATTAAATACTTATTTCTACCCATGTTTTTTATCGCACTTATTTCCTGTAATAATTCTGTGGAGACTGCTGCTGCGGATGATGTTGTTGATTCACTGCAGCTGCTTGATTCTCTGAACATAGATTATTATGTCGAGCAATCAAAAACTCTTGCTTATTTTTCACCGGCATCGATAGGCGGTATCGGGCTGATCGGCGGAATATCAATTCCGGGTCTGCCACTAGAAAAGTGTGATTCCATTATAGATTTCAGTGGTCACTCGACAGTCCTCGGTGCTCAATATATCACCTATGATGATTCGAGTCGACCGATATCTGTTTTGATGGTCGACAGTATGGGTGAAGTTCTAATACGAGAGACGCTTGAGTATGAAAATCCCGCACTGCCGTTTCGACCATCCGCAACACTCCGTTATAATGGCAATGACCAGTTGACCGGGTTTTCAACCATAACCTATGTAACGGTCGGTGTTACTGATTTTCCGTGCTATGCCTCATATAACCCCGATAGCACTCTTATACATAAGGATACTTGTTATGTGACCGATTTCGATAACAAGAGGTTTATTTTGAAATCTACTGATTACGGGGCCGATACAACGGTCACGACTATTTCGTATGAACAGGATGCCGATGGCCAGGTACGGGAAAAAACACAGCGTCTTAATGGAAATGTTGTGAATATTGAATTGTTCTATTACGAGGATACGCTGCTTACTTCAATCGTCTATGCCGATTTTTCCGGTGAATCGTACACAATTAAGTATTTCTATGACCAGGACCGACATGTTTCACAGGAAATGAAGTATGAAGGGACAAATTGTGAAAAACTCCTTATCCGGAAGAATATAAGATTCTTGACAGATGCGGATAGTACTGAGTACGATCTGAGTTTAGATGTGAAACTTGTAGAGACTGTTACTTACACATATGTTTATCCGGAAACAGATAGCACCGATTGATTGCGAGCTTATTCGGATGATGATGGATTTATTGGCGGGGGAAATTTTATAAAACAAATCTGACCCGGTCGTAATGGTTATTACTATCTGATGTTACGCACCAAACATAATTCCAGTATCTTCGCTGATTTCAGTCAGCATC
>DYSA01000323.1 GCA_020726425.1 Fibrobacter succinogenes
GAAAGACAAAACAGACAGTATAAAGACAGAAATACCCAAAGCACCAACAATGGGATTGTCGGTCAGCCATAACTGCCAGCAGGCCACACTATCGTGGGACAGCGTTAAAACGGCTTCGGCCTACGTACTGTCACAAAGTACCGATTCTGTTCTCTGGACACCGATCGATACAGTATTTGATACAACGCAGTTCAAACACCTTTCAACAAAAACCGGCACCTACTGGTTTAAAGTGGCGGCATATACCCACGCGGTAGACACAGTGATAACTCAAGCAACCAGAAAGGTTGTTCGCACCAGTTCGAACATGTTTATTCCCGCGGTATCATTCTCCGATACAGCGGCGACCCTTACCTGCCAGATCTCAGATCTGACCGGATTTACCTACATCCGGTACAAGAACTTCCGGTATGCCTATTCGTACTCATCTGATAGTCTTTCATGGAGCACACCCGATACACTGACTGACTCTGTTGTGACGATTTCACTCAAGGATAGTCAAAAGCGGTATGTAAAAATTTCCGCAGAAGCCCCAGCCTATGTCGAGTCCTATTCCTCAGAACAGGGGTACTATTGGACAAAGGCGAATCTTGATAACGGCAAGTTCTACGGTGGTGTTGCCAAGATAGAGAAATAACGAGGGTATCTGTAACCTCTGTCTCAGTTGTATTTTGAAAACTCAAACGGGAGGATCAGCAATGGTTCAGAGAATGAACAGAATGAGTGTCATCGTTGGAACGGCACAGGAGCTTGACCGCGAATCGCGTAAGCAACTTTCCGAAACCAGCGTCAAAGAGCGACTTGAAACAATCACCTATCTCAGAGAGTGTTTTTATGGTGCCGAGGCAACTACCGGAAGAGTTCAAAGATCGTATATAGTTTTTAAACGAACATAAGGTTCGGTACATTCTTCTCGGAGGATGGGCTGTCGGTATTTACGGCAATCCCCGAGCGACTAAGGATATCGATTTTTTCATTGCTATTGATGATGAAAATATTGATAACCTTCAAAAGGCACTCTATTACTTTGGTGCTCCCACGGTGGACAAAGAGGTTTTTCAAGAGATTGGAAACGTGTTCCGTTTGGGAAGCTGCCCAATTCAAATCGATGTAATCAACGAAGCTGATGGAATCGATTTTGAAAAGTGTTATGCAAAACGAAATTGCATTGTTGTAGAGGGACTTGAAATATCGGTCATTTCAAAAGAAGATCTCATACTCAACAAGAAAGCCTCGGGCCGCCACCGAGATTTAGCAGATGTGGAATTTCTCGAAGGAGAGTAAACGAAGTACCGCAGTTATTCCGAGATCAGACCGGAGCCGAAAGGTTCCGGTTTTTTGGTTTCTACCACTGATCAGAGATAATTCCCGTTGACTTCTCCCAAAATTCATCTATTTTGTAAGTGAAATCAACTCGAAGTGAGGTACAAATGAAAGTCCAGACAACGGTTCGTATCGAAGATAGCGTGCTTAAAGAGGCAAAAGAGATTTTTTCCTGTTTTGGCATGACCATTAGCGATGCGGTCAATATGTTTCTTGCCAAAAGTGTGCTCGAACAGGGACTTCCTTTTTCGGTCACCCTCCCCCAAACTGAAAATCCGAGCGAGGATTTGGCAAAACGTATCGCAAATCTCAAGAACGGCAAAAATACCGAAGATTTTTCTTCGTCGCAGGAACTCTTTGAAGAGCTCGGTATTTAATGAAAACGATTCGCATCGAAAAAGAGTTTCGAAAAGATCTTGAACGAGACAAAAAAAGCGGCATCTACAGCACACCCGATTTTGAAACACTGAAACAGATTATTTCGTTGCTTGAAAATGATGAAACAATCGCCCCAATCTATAAACGGCACACACTTCGGGGGAGCATGGGTGGCTTCGAATCGATCCACATAAAGAATGATTGGATTTTGATATTTTCAGTCGATGATCTGGTGCTAACTCTGGTCGCTTTGGGTAAACACACACAGGTCTATAAGAAATTCAAATAAAAATGTAGTTTATTCAAAACCGAGGAGGCTACCAATGACAACAATTACTCTCCATGAAGCTGAAAACTCACTGTCACGTCTTATTACGGAATCGCAGACGAACCATCACCCCATTCACATTGTGGGTGAACACGGGTCGGCGGTACTTATGTCTGAAGAGGATTGGACTGCCATCGAAGAGACACTGGCCATTTCATCAATTCCTGGCATGACCAATCGCTTGCTCGCCGGTCGGGAAGAACCGCTGTCTGAATGTGCAACTGAACTTGAGTGGTAGTAGTATGTGGAAACTCTATTTCACGAAAGATGCACAAAAGGATGCAAAACGACTCGCTTCGGCGGGGCTAAAGGCAAAAGCGGAACAATTGTTGGCAGTAATTCAACAAAATCCTTTTCAAAATCCACCTCCATACGAAAAACTGGTGGGTAATCTGGCCGGTTTCTGTTCCCGAAGAATCAATATCCAACACCGCCTTATTTATGAAGTCATAGACTCAGAACAGGCAATTCGCGTCACAGCTCTGTGGGGCCATTACGAATAAAAGAGTATCTCGTATCCGAGGCGGTTGTACGAATAGATTGTCTCCGAAGATATGCCCCTGTGTGGGCATCTCTTTATGTCTCGTGACCAGTCTCCGGCTGGTCACGCCCTCCCGTGAGTCTCCGGCTCACCATGAGTCATGTCTCGTGACCAGTCTCCGGCTGGTCACGCCCTCCCGTGAGTCTCCGGCTCACCATGAGTCATCCACGCGGTACAGACCGGCAGTAACCCTGATTCACCACAATAATCCCGCATACTGGAATATCGCCACTGCTCCCCGCGATCGACAAATCCTCGCCTCACAGGGTTGAAATGAAGATATTCAAGTTTTTGAATCATCATCTCCCGACTCACAATCTGTTCCGGGT
The DNA here is from genome assembly GCA_020726425.1 of Fibrobacter succinogenes. Classification (GTDB taxonomy): domain Bacteria; phylum Fibrobacterota; class Chitinivibrionia; order Chitinivibrionales; family Chitinivibrionaceae; genus JAIFMU01. The sequence goes on from DYSA01000323.1 coordinate 2,900, forward strand.
GTGAACCCTCCTGCCAGACCTGAAAATGTTGATCGTGCTTACCCGGAAGTTTGGCCTGCTCAAGTTTCCTGAGGAGAGGTTCATTATTACTTTTTTGAAAAGAATCAACAATCTCCCGAGCTGTAAATGCCTTGAACTGCCAGAGTGAATGGGAAAGATTCGGTGAGCGGAGAATAGCGTGAAGATGATTTTCCATAAATACCCATCCATAAATCTGTAAATGAGCGGTATCGTGAAGCCAGCGCAATGATGTTAGTGCGAGATCTGCAATCTCCCTGCGGGAAAAAAGTGGAAGCCAGCGGACAAATGTGCACGTGACGAAATGGGGATACTCTGAATTATAGATTTTGTAGCGGGATCGACTCATGTGGGTACTCCTTGGATTGTTGTGTACAGTGTAGAATTGTTTTTTCACACTGTAAAGCATCGTTTTGAGGGTGAGCCGGAGACTCACGGGAACACATGACCAGCCGGAGACTGGTCACGAGGATGCGAGGATGTTGTTTTGAGGGTGAGCCGGAGACTCACGGGAACACATGACCAGCCGGAGACTGGTC
>DYSA01000324.1 GCA_020726425.1 Fibrobacter succinogenes
GCATTGAGAATCACCATCTGCATACGGTTGTGAATATTCGCCAAACTGGTGTCGGGATCGAAATCGAGCGACAGGATTGTCACATGAGGATGTTTATCCTTGATCGCTTTCGTGACACCACGGCCGGTGATATGGTTTGGAAGACATCCAAAGGGCTGAACAATCAGGAATGAATCGATACCATGACCGATCCAACTGATAATTTCACCGGGGATCAACCATCCTTCACCAGTGCGGTAGGCAATATCCATTACCGTCGCAGCGTTTTTCCCAATCTCTTTGATATCCGAGTGCGGTTCGTAGTATTTGAACTGTTTCATTTTCTTTTCAACCGCATTAATCAAATAGCCAAGCACAACATCATACGCTTTTCCGTGGAACCGTTTGAATTCACCGGCACGGGTATGGCCGCGATCAGCCATGATTTCAAAGTTCACCACATCCTGACGCCAGAACTCGATCAATGCAGGAAGTACTACTTCCATTCCGTTCTGTTCAAGATAGTCAACGATATTGTAGTTCCCCGCATCGTGGAAGTTAACCAGAATTTCACCGATGATTCCCACACGAGGGCGACGAGTGATTCTGATAGTTTCAAGTTGATTGAACTGTTCAATTCCCCATTCAAGTGCTGAAAGCGCCGCTTTCCACCCTTTTTCAGCGAGAGTATTTACTACTTTCTCAAGAACCTTGATATGAAGCGCTTCGGTAGAGCCAACCACTTTTTCGTAGGGACGACATTTAAACAGCATATCATCGATCGCATCGATCAGGGCAATTCCGCGAATCATAAAGATCGAGAATTTTCCTTCGTGAATCTTAAATGCCGGATGCATGTTCAGTTTGTCGTTGAAATCGGTCGTCAGAATCGGTACATCTTCAAAACCGTTTGCATCGAGAGCCTTTCGAGCAAGCGCGGCGTAGTGTCCAGCACGACAGTCATTACAATTTTTGGCGAGCATCACCGCGGTGTTTTTAACGCGATCAGGATTTGCATGAAGCCATCCGAGATGTTCACCCACATTTATCTGAGCTGGGAAACAGATATCATTGTGCACATACTTTTTCCCGTAATCGATGGCGGCGCGATCTGCCATAGGAATAGTAATCGCGTTGTATCCAAGCGATTCAAAGCAGCGCGCCATAAGGTACGAGAACGAAAGTTTCAGATTAGGAACCAAGAGATCTTTCTTCAGATCGCTCTCTTCAAACTTGCGTTCGTAGGCAATCGTTTCTTGCAATTCACGTGGTTTAACTGCTTCGCGACGGGTTTTGATTGTCTCAACAAAGGAGGTAATACGAATGTTGAGCGGTCCTTTGTTTTCACCTTCATCAAGTTTAAGCGAGAGAATCCCTTTGCCCGAACGTTCGCGAAGAATTCGATCCACTTCGTCGGTAAGAACCGCATCGTGCCCACACCCAAAACTAACCAGTTGCACCAGTTCGAGAGTTGGATCGAGGGCGACAAACTCAGCGGCACCGATCATTCTTGTGTGGAACGGATTGAGAAGATCGATACGCGTTTCCGGCAGTTTGATTTTTTCTAAAGGAAGGTTTTCATTCACCAAAACCGGAATACCTTTAGAGGTAAAGAGATCTGCAACGCCATGGTTGATAAATGAATCGCCGTGATACGGACGACCGGCAAGAACGATTCCGAATGTTCCCGAAGCCTTAATATGAGCGAGAACTTCTTCACCTCGACGAATCAGTTTTTGACGAAACTCATTTTGAATTTCATCCGCTTTTGCGAATGCTTTTTCAGCATCCTTACTGTTTTCACCCAGTGATTTGGCGAAATCAATGATCTGATTTTTCCGCAGTTTTTCCGAAGTCCATTTGAAAGCGGGAGCAAGCAGTTCGATTCCCTTATATTCCGAGTGACTAAACTCAGAAATGCGAATGATTTCAGGATATCCCTGAAGTACTGCACAGTTCCACGACTCAACCATCTGATCATGTTCGCGAATGTTTTTCATCACTGTGGGGAAAAAGATCCGTTTGATTCCTTTATCAATCAACTTTTTGAAATGGCCATGCACAACCTTTGCAGGAAGACAGACCGTATCTGAAGGAATATGTTTCAGTCCCGATTCAAATATCGCCGCCGAAGTTCGACCAGAGTAGACCACTTCGTAGCCAAGAATCGCAAAGAATGAGTTCCAGAATGGAAGCGAATCGTAAAAGTCGAGTACCAGTGGAATCCCGATTTTTCCTTTTGAAGCAACCGTCGGAAACTCTTTGTTGTAGTTGTGAAGGAGCGCTGTTTCACGTTCACGCATCATGTTCGGAACTGGCGTTTTCTTTTCAATGACTTTTGGCGCATCGCCAATAACTTCACCGCGTTCGCAACGGTTCCCGGTGATAAAGTGAGTCCCATTGCTGAACTGAATAATCGAACGCGCACAGGCGTTGGCACAGAACGGACAGCGATCTCCTTCGTTGGCGGAGTACGAGAGAGCCTGAAGTGCTTCGAATCCAATAAACCGCGAGGTTTCCCACAGTGAAGCTTTTGATTTCGTGAGAAGTGCGATTCCCAGAGCGCCCATTTCACCGGCAAATGGAGGTCGGATTACATCGCGACCAACGTACTGCACAAAAGCGCGAAGAACCGCATCGTTTTTGAATGTTCCGCCCTGAACAACAATGTGCGAACCAAGCGCATCGGGATTTGGAATGCGTACAACTTTGGTAAAGAGGTTTTCCACAACAGAACTACAGAGTCCACCAAGAATATCACCGACGGATTTTCCTGATTTCTGTTCTGAAATAATCGAACTATTCATGAACACGGTACAGCGAGATCCAAGAACCGATGGATTTCCTGATTCGAATGCAAGTCCGGCAATCTCTTGCGGTGCAATTTTAAGAGACGAGCTATACGATTCGATAAATGATCCACATCCGGCAGAACAGGCTTCGTTGAGAACGATATCAGTAATGACACCTTCGCGAACGAAGATTGCTTTCATATCCTGACCACCGAGATCGAGAATGAAACTCACTTCCGGCTCGTAGAATGCAGCCGCTTCTTTGTGAGCGATCGTTTCTACGGTGTGGAAATCGGCTCCAAATGCTTTGGCGAAAAGATGTTCGCCGTAGCCCGTGGTTCCCAAACCTTTGACATTGAGAGTCGCACCGAATGATTCAACGTGAGCGTTCATGGCCAAGAGACCTGCGCGCGCCGTATCGATCGGTTCACCGCGGTTGCTCTGATAGAATTTGTAGAGAACAGTGCCTTCATCGTCGATCATAACAAACTTTGTCGTGGTTGATCCGCCATCGATTCCGATCCAGCAATCAACAATTTCACCATTTTCAAATTGAGCGGGAACAAACTCCGGCATGGCATATTTCGCAAGGAATTCGGATTTTTCATCTTCTGAAGCAAAGAAAGGTGTTCCGCCAGTTGTTGCGATGTTGGTTCGAACTGCCGAACGGGC
>DYSA01000325.1 GCA_020726425.1 Fibrobacter succinogenes
ATATTGAGCTGACTAAGTTTTTTGACAAAATCGGGGTTTTTAGAGCGGACTCTTCCATGCTAACAAATGAGGAATAGATGATTCGTATTGCAATACTAACTCTCGTTATACTCTCAACACTGACCGCTAAAAATGGGTATCCTCGAATCGCTAACTACTTCCTCGATCCTACAATCCGCCAAAATGAAATTGATTCTCTGGCACAATGCGATATTCTTGTTCTCGATCACGAAGTAGCTCGCCAATCACCTCATATAATCGATTCCATTCGAACAGTTAATCCGGAAATTACAATTTTAGCCTACATTGTTTCCGAAGAGATTGAACTGGATTCGGAGAAGTGGATCGGATCGCTGAGAAGTTCTCTGTTCAAAGAGATTCAGGATAGTTGGTGGCTAAAAAATAGCAATGGTGAGTACATTTCGTTTTGGCCAGGAACGCGAATGCTCAATATTGCCGCCTACCAATCGGAACGCGCATGGAATCGTTATCTCGCTGATATTATTACTGATTCTATTCTCACTGATTCACACTGGGACGGGATCTATATCGATAACTGTTGGTCAACTGTCTCGTGGCAAGATTCTTTGATGGATGTAACGGGCGAAGGAGTTGCCGATGAACCATATCTGATTGATTCACTCTGGAAATCGGGAATGAATCAGATGCTCGAACTGATTCGGACAGATAATCCTTCGAAGGTAATTGTGGGAAATGGTGGCTATGAATATGGAGCATATTTGAATGGCGCACTTTTCGAAGATTTCCCGAGATGGGGTGGATGGTATCGTCTTTTTGATGCATATACTGATCTTGAAATAAACGGAGTTACTCCTTCATTCAATATGATCAATGGAACGACGTCAAACTCGGGAAAACAAAATTATCAGTCAATGAGATTTGGTCTTGCTTCGACACTTATGGGAAAAGGGTATTTCTCCTATGATTATGGTGCGGACGATCATTCGCAACACTGGTGGTTTGATGAGTACAATGCTGATCTCGGTCAACCACTGGAAGATGCTCAAATCCAGGGTGAAACAGTGGAAAATGCAATTGATTTTGAATCCGGTTACGAGGAGTGGAAAGCCGGCGATTTGAAAATGAGTGGTTCTATCGTTGAAGATTCACTTTTCAAATCGCAGGTATTTCGAGTTATTACTACTGGAGAAGAGGAGTGGAATGATCTTATTGGTTCGCCGGAACTTTCACTTGCAAAAGGATCTCTCATTAAATGTTCCATGAAACTTCGAGTAGAAAAGGTTTCACCTGGTGCACATCTTTATGTTTCACTTCGCCAAGGTGAAGCGTTTGACTCGGAAATATCACTTGGGACACTACCAATTTCACCAATTTCTGATACTGTCATCTCATTTTATAGTGATTCTGCTATAATTGGTACAGGTTATACTCTTCATGTGGGGCTCAGGGGAACAGGGATCGTTGTTCTTGATGATATTCACATTGAATCAACCGAAAATCTGACACTATCTCGAAAATTTGAGCGGGGAGTGGTACTTCTCAATCCTTCGCCTTTACCAAAAGATTTTTCGTATCCCGCTTATCATCGTCTCCGTGGAACACAGGATCCTTTGCACAACGATGGTTCTTCGGCGTCCACCGTTACACTCGATCCCAATGATGGAATTATTCTTCAACTTAATGATGTTTCTGTACAAGAACTTAAAAAATCGGTATCACCTATTTCGATTGAGATTATTGGAAAGAGAATTGTAATAGATACACATTCTGAAACAGCGACAACGGTATCAATCTGTGATTTTCAGGGGCGTTTAGTTCATACGTACGATTTTGGAAAAGGAGAGATTGTTGCATTTACTCCTCAAAGTGGAACAGGGATTTATACCTTGATTATTACCTCGGGATCTCAGAAAGTATTTCGCAAAATTCAGTTGTAAATAATTATTTCGAAAGGAAATGTGTGGATCCAATACTATCTCATATTCTACTGCTCGGTGCGGGTATCTTTGCCGGATTTGTCAATGTTATGGCCGGAGGAGGATCGATAGTTCCACTGGGGATCATGTGTATGTTTGGTGTTGATGCAACTGTGGCAAATGCGACGAACCGCCCGGGAATTTTTGCCGCTTCTCTCAGTTCCACTCGAATATTTATCAATGAAAAAAAGATTAACCGGCGTGAAGCGCTCGTTCTCGGTCTCTGCGCGATTCCCGGATCTATTGCAGGTGCGTTGTTCGCTTTGAAAATTGATTCTACTGTTTTTGAAAAGATTCTTGGGGTGACGATGCTCTTTGTTGCCGGATCACTCTTTCTTCCTCTCTCAAAAAAATCTTCCGAACGCAACTCACCATTGATCTATCCCGTGTCGGCGCTTATTGGTTTTTATGGTGGATTTATTCAGTTGGGGGTAGGTTTTATATTGATGGCCGCGTTTAAATACCTTCAAAATCTTCCCCTTGTCGAAGTTAATGCTCGCAAAATGGCAATTACTCTTCTCTTCACGATTCCCGCTCTTATCATTTTTATTGTTTCCGGAAAAATTATGTGGAGTTATGCCATTGTAATAGCAATTGGGAATCTTCTCGGCGCTCATATAAGTGCCAAGATCGCTATAAAAAAAGGCGACAAGATCGTTAAAGTTATTTTGGCGTGTATGACTATTGTAATGGTGGTCGAACTATTTCGCAAATGAGTAGAACATATTGAAACAAAAGGAGTAAATGTATGAAAACAATGGAAGAACTTCAGCGCGCATTTGAAAAATCATTTGAAGATCACGTTATGACTCGCGCTGAACGCGGTGATTTGAATAGTTCTTTAAAGGAGAATGGTCTCACTGAAAATCAGAAAAGTGTTTTGCGAAGTTCACTCTTTGATTTTGCTCGTTCTTTGATCAATGCGGAGAACTATGACGTTGCTATCAATTGGCTTGAAGAGGTAACAAAACTTCTGATTCGCAATCATAGTGAAACGGTCACCGATCATACGTCTGTCTTTTTTAGTCCTGGAGAAACCTGTCGACAGGCAATTATCGGTCTTATTCGATCTGCAGAACAACAGCTTCTCATCTGCGTATTTACGATCAGCGACAATGAAATAACCTCTGAAATTATGGCCGCACGAGCGCGCGGTGTGAATGTTCAGATAATCACGGATAATGAAAAACAGTACGATCACGGATCTGATATTTTCACTATGCGAAATAAAGGGGTTCTTGTTCATTGCGATAATACTCCTTCGCACATGCACCATAAGTTTGCCGTTGCGGACTCGAAACGAGTTCTCACAGGAAGTTATAACTGGACGCATTCGGCAGCTCACGATAATCAGGAGAATGTTCTGGTCACCGATGATGTCACTGCGGTAAAAATGTACAGCCACGAGTTTGAACGACTTTGGAAAGCGTTTGAATCAGATGGCTTTTCCACGAAAAGCTCGAATGTGTAGA
>DYSA01000326.1 GCA_020726425.1 Fibrobacter succinogenes
TGAGGAACTATTTTTGGGGACTAAAAAAATCGCACTTTGAGTTTAAATCCGCCACGATTTTTTCAAAAGGCAATGTTGCAACGTGAAATTTGCAACGACTTCTCAAAGAATTGCACTGTCCGTTGTGGCGGACTCATCCCGAACCCCCAAAATCGACAGATGCAATGTACACCGTCACCAAGGAAAAATCGCCACCAAACAACCGATGCTACAAACATGTCTCTCTCCTCGAAAAAAAACTCCCCAAAAATCGGGCGGATGTATTTTTCGGGTCAACAATTTTCAGGAGAAAACCAATGGATAAAGCGCTCGTTGATTCCCTTATACAAATCGCTCAGATCACTCCCGTTGCGGGATATCTCGACCCGAATCTCGGAGCGATGATTGTCTCCGCCGTGGTTGGTGTATTCGCGACTCTTTCACTGGCAGTCAAAGGATTCTGGTACAAAATCACCAGTCCATTCCGCAAAAAGAAAGATGATACCAGTGCCGAAAAGTAACACCGGAATCGGTGCCTTTTTCCACTCATTCGGCGAATACAACCGATTCAATGGTCTGTCGGCTGAAAAGCGCAACATTGTGTTTTACAGCGAATCGAGACAGGATTGGCACCATCTCAGTCCCTACGTTCTCACGATTGCAGAATCGCGCCCAGTCACCTATGTGACTTCTGACCGAAACGATCCCGCCTTTGACCAGACCAACCCCAATCTCACACCGATCTTTATAAAAAATGGGTTTTGGTTGATCACCTTTTTCCGCATGTGTGCCGCCGACCTGTTCGTGCTCACCATGATCGATCTGGAATCGTTCCATATCAAACGATCCGTCTATCCGGTGCACTACGCCTATCTTTTTCACGCCATGGGTTCTACTCACATGGTTGATTTCCAAGAGTCGTATGATCACTACGACTCGATTCTCTGCAGCGGCCCGCACCAGATCAATGAAATCCGTGCCCGGGAAAAACAGGCGAACCTTCCGGCGAAAAACCTGATTCCTCACGGCTACGCCCGGATCGAACAGATCGCCAAACAGGCACAATCTCACCAGAAAAAACACGATCGTTCCGAGATTCATGTACTCGTTGCTCCCACCTGGGGATCGAACTCGATACTCAATACTTGTGGTGAAAAACTGATCGACCAGCTGGTTGATTCAGGATTCCACGTCACTCTTCGACCGCACTGGCAGACCGTGAAACTCACGCCCGAAGTAGTGGATCCCATCGTGAAACGGCACGAATCGAATCCGCGATTCACCTATGAAACACGAATGGGCGACAACAGTTCACTTCTCGAATCGGATATCCTGATCTGCGACTGGTCTTCGACTTCGATAGAATACGCACTCGGACTTGAACAACCGGTTCTGTATATTGATGTCCCCAAACGAGTGCGCAATGAAAACTACGAATCGCTGAACTGTGAACCGCTGGAAATCTCAATCCGCGAAAAAGTGGGAACCGTGCTTTCGCCGGATAACCTCAACTCCATTGGCGATTCGATTCGCGCCCTCGTGGCAAATCCTTCGCAAACGGCAGAACAGATTCGATCGATTCGCGATGAAATTCTGTATAACTGTGGGAATGCCGTCTCTGTGGGATCAAAAGCGCTCACGGACTTGGCTGATCAGTTCAAGGGAAAAGGTTCGGACAAATCGGTGCCGCCGAAAATCTAAACGATTCTCTTGCCGTTCTCTTTAGGGTGATCGTTGCGGTCACCCTTTTTCACCTCTCGTTCCACGGATCTGCCTTGAAATGCCTACCGCGAGTCTCCGCCTCGATTCAGATAAGCGAGAACTCCAAGGCCTGCGGGATCGGTTTGGAAACTGATACGACTGTTTTTACTGGATAATCAGGTTTTTTCTTTGCAAGAGACTCAAACAGAGATGAAAAAACGTGGCGATTACGCTATAATTGATACTGTAAAAAAAATTACGGATAACCGCAACCGGAGTTTCTCATGGCAACGACAATCCCCAATTTCAACCGAATCAAATTTGACACATACCCCTCTATTCTCAAACCAATGATTGATCAACTGGACGAATCGGATTCAAAACTGAAAGAGCATCTTCTCAGAGATCTGGAAGAGTTTGAAAACGCGTGCCATGAACTGACAATACTTCCCGGGGGAACAGAACTAATCGCTCTCGAAGAGTCTCTCTGGGATGTGCTCGAACAATTTCTCGAACCGTTGGATATCATTCTCAATTTCAGGATTGAAGATATCTGGTACTCATTTGACGAAGCTGATTTGACCACCGAAGAAGCACTTGCCACCATTCCAACGCTGACGGCTGCCCAAAAAATATTCCCCAAAGATCCCCACGATGAACATTCGGATTATATCAATCCAGCACAAGGGGATACTTACGGATTTTTCTGGCCGGAAGAAGAGTTACAGCTCCTCCTCGAATCAATCGAATCCCCAAAAACAGCAGAACCAGTGGCAGTGTTACAGCTCACCGACCTCTGGCTTTCCGTGAGACACGCCCACCAGAAACTGAAACAGTGGGTCGATCAGAAACAACTCTCGGCACCACTTTCACTGCTTCGTCAACGAAGAAAGTCTCTTGGCCTCGGCATTCCTATTCTCTTATTCTCCATTTACCCGGACTTGAAATGGTATCGCGAACCGTGGATTCTCGATCCGCGAACAGTCACCTATCCGATTCTCGACCAGCAGCACATCTTGAAAACCATGATGGAGTTCTCATACAATGACCTGTCACACGAAAGTTTTCTCACGATTGCCACACCGCTGGTAAAAACATTTTTGGATTCTGACGATTACTCTGCGCTACGAGTTACATCCATGATCATCCATTTCGAAGAGTTCAAAAATGCTCTGGAACCATTCCGCACCTCTTCGCGATGGGATGAATTTTCTCAATCTGAAGCAAACTGGTATCGCGATGTGGAACGAATTTTTCTCCGCATAAAAAATTCTTTCGAATCAAACTATTATGATGATCCGGTAAAATGGAAAGAGCACGAAGAGGGCTCCCAATATCAGGCGGCGATGAAACTCTGGGAAGAACTTCCCCACTCACCATTTGATAGTTGGCTCACATTGTCACGAGGATATGTGATAAATAATTCACAGTGGGAAACAATGAGAGATAGTTTCAGCGAACCGAATTTCCAGATTCTCCTTCAAGAGATTGGCGCAAAAGAGATCTACCGCGATTGTATCGAGTCTGATAAGGAATCCCGCGAAATCGCTCTTACAGTTCACGAAGAGGGCGTAAACGGACTGAAACAACTGCGCGACTTACGGGAACGAATGGTGGCAGAACTGAATGTGATACCCATGAAATCAGTTCACCGGAATACAGAAACGTAAATCAGCGATCAAAAGGCACCACACACCACGCACAGCTCCCTTTAATGCAAATCTGCGCTAAACCACTCCCACAAATTGA
>DYSA01000327.1 GCA_020726425.1 Fibrobacter succinogenes
GTTGAATCGTTACACCACACACGAAATCGGATACACCACGGGAAATCCTCCTACCGAACCGATTGCCGACTCCACACCGTACACTTCGCGGATAATCGATTCGGAAATCTGATCCGGTGTGATCGCCGCGTGGATCGTTCCATTTTTCAGAAAGATCAGCTTGTCCGCATAGCGAAGTGCCGTGTTGAGATCGTGAAGCACAATCACGGAGATCAGATCGTGACTGTTGACAATTTCCCGCACGAGCCCAAGCAGTTCCAACTGATTGCGAATATCCAGTGCCGAAGTCGGTTCATCTAAAAGAAGTACTTCCGGCTCTTGAACCAAAGCCCGCGCAAGGCACACTTTCTGTATTTCACCGCCGGACATTTCGTGCACCGGCCGCATGGCGAGATCGTGCAGTTCCAATCGATCAATCACGGTGTTCACCAGTTCGTAGTCCGATTTTTGTACACCGCGCCACGTGAGATAGGGTTTTCTTCCCAAAAGAATCATGTCGTAGGCGGTGATTCCCGAAGGATTATCTTTTTGCGATGAGTAGGCGATATTCTTTGCGATTTCACCAATACTCATGTTGTGAACTTCCTGATCGCCCAGAATAATGGTTCCTTTTAACGGTTCCAAGAGGCGGTTGATACACTTGAGAAGTGTACTTTTTCCCACACCGTTGGGCCCGAGAATCGCCAGAAGTTCCTGCTTTTCTATGTGAAACGAAAGATCCGAAAGCACTGGGGAACTTCGATAGGCAAAGGAGAGATTGTCGATATAAAGTTTCATTTCAATCCTAATTCTATTGTCTCACAAATTTTGTAGGGGCAGCCCTTGTGGCTGCCCACTTTGAATCACGAACATCATTTTTCACATTTTGGATACCCACAAGGGGCATCCCTACCGAATATTTTGGTCAGATTTCCCCTAACTTCACCGTTCATGATTTTCTCCGAATCAAAAGCCAGAGGAACAGCGGTGCTCCCATAAACGAAGTAAGAATCGCCACAGGAAGCGAGTGCGGAGCCAAAATCATCCGCGATGCCGTGTCCGCCCCCAAAAGAAGTACCGATCCGCAGAGTGCAGATCCGGGAATCAAAAAACGGTGGTCATTCCCTACGATCCGGCGAAGAATGTGCGGGCAGATCAGTCCTACAAATCCGATAATCCCCAAAAAGGAGATGATCACCGAGGTAACCAGCACCGACACCGTTACGCCGAGAATCCTCACGCGATTTACCGAAACGCCCATGCTTCGTGCATTTTCATCGCCCAAGGCCAGCGCGTTGTAGTTCCAGCTCTGCTGCCAGAAAAAGAGTACCGAAAGAACGGTCACAACGAGCATAATGATCGCTTCGTTCCAACCGGCGCGGTTGATATCGCCAAAGGACCAGTAGACAATCGAGCCCAGCTGAACATCATCGGCGAAATACTGAAGAAACGAGGTTCCGGCGGTAAAGAGCGAACCGAGAGCCACGCCGGCAAGCACCATAATCTCCGGCGAAGATTTACGGATTCGGATAATCGCCAAAATCAAAATCGCTTCGATTCCACAGAACAGAAAGGCCGTGATCGTGGTGAGCGAATGGTTGAGAATCTGGATCGATCCGGTGGCCTTGGAGACCGCTCCGGCGCCAAACATAATCGCCAAAGCAGCACCAAATGCAGCGGCGTGAGAAAATCCCAGCGTGAACGGCGAACTGAGCGGATTGTTCAATATTCCCTGCATGGCCGCACCGGCCACGGCAAGTCCCGCACCCGCGGCGATCGCCGCAACGGCGTGAGGCAAACGGATTTCGTGAATAATCCGTTCAAACCGCACGGGAACCTCTTCGCCAAAGAGTGACCGCACAACATCGCCAATCGGAATAGTCACCGCCCCGATGGATAGGGCAACCGCTAGAGTAATCGCCAGCAAAGCTACGCAAATCAGAACTACGGCGATCTTACGGATTCGGTAGGATTTGTACGCTTGCACCAGTTCGGTTCGGTTCATTTTGTTTTCTCCAATTTGGTAAACACGCGACCGTTCATCATGAAATTCAGTGTGTCGAACATCGGTTTTCCCACAAAGAATTGGCAGATCGAATCGGTTTTCGCCTGAGGATTGACATCTTCAAACTGTTCTGGGTAGAGCGTTTTCCCGACAAACCAGCAGTTTGCCAGAACCAGTTCAAAGTTGATCGAGTAGGAGTTATAGGGAAGAACGCCGTAGAGTTCGCCGTTTTTCACCGCCGGAATATCTGCAAACTCCGGAGCTGTTGTGACCGTTTTCAGCCCGTTGACAACACCTTCACCGCGGGTCGTAGAAAGGTCGATAAAGATCAGTTTGGGATTGTAGGCGATCAGCTGTTCCGAAGAGATGTCCCCTTTTCCCATGGCGGGAAGCGGTTTCTTGCTCACGGTTTCGGCAACATGCTTGGTTCCGGTGAACCGAAACGGCGGATAGTGAAACACCGTTGATCCAATTCCGCGAACACCGCTGTAGGAAACACCGCCAATATAGGGAGAAAGGCGCAAAGAGTCGGGGATCGAAATGGTTCGACGGTTCAACTCTTCGATCTGCCCGTTGATAAAGGCGATCACCGAATCAGCCCGTTCTTTGCGGTTCAGCAGGTCGCCCAAAAGTCGTAGAGTCGTAAAAAACAGTTCGCGATTGTTGGTCAGATCGCCGTAGACAATCGACACCGTGGGAATGCCCGTTTTCTGCTGAAGTTCTTCGGGAGAAACGCCCATGTCGCTGTAGGTTTTGACAATCACCTGTGGCTGCGGTTCCAGCGAAGCGATCAGTTCCGGATTGTCCGCCCCTTTTGATTCGCCAAAAAGCGGAAGTGATCGGTACTGGGGATTCGCCAAAAAGTAGGGGCAAAAATTGGGAATGTTTTTCTGTTTCGGCTTTTCTGCGCCATCCACCGCAACCACCAGATCCTGCGCATTCAGATAGGTGATAAGCCGAAGTGCTCCCGCGCCGGAACAGATGATCCGTTCAACTTTGGCGGGAACGGTGACTGTTCGCCAGGTTCCATCGGTGATTGTGCGAGTCTGTTCTGCGGTTTGAGATGGTTCCTGCTTTTTTGCGCAGGAAGCGAGAAGCACGAGCAGAGCTAATGCGATAGGTTTCATCTATTTCTCCATTGATTACAGAGTGGTATGACAAACCGATTCCGCAAATCGGTTTGTCAATGTTGCTTATTTCACAGCCAGCACAATCGCAAAGATCAAGAGCAGAATCGAGCTGATCAGCGGTGAATACTTCTGTAGCATTCCGAATTTCCCGTAGACCAAATGGCGGGATTTCCCGATAGTGATCACAAAGATCGCCAGTGCCACAAAGATTCCCGCGCCAAAGGCGAGAACCGCCGGAAAGAGCGTCCAGAGATTTCCCGAACTGAGTACCACCATAAAGACCGACCATCCCATGAGACACGGTGCCAGTCCC
>DYSA01000328.1 GCA_020726425.1 Fibrobacter succinogenes
TCATCTCACCGAAGAGCAACAGAACAAATCCTCAGACGGTGAGCCATTTCTTTTTCCCGATTGATCCAAATGAAATTGGTGATTTGTTGGCGAAATTTGCTCTCTCCGTTGTGGAGCAGGTCAATTCTCGCGAGATGGAGGAGTGGTTTTTAACTCGTAACGATGGAACTCTCGGCGAACGATGTTGGCAGTTCTCTCAATTTGTGGTCGCCGAAAAATGGTAATGCACTTTGAAAACGGGGGTGAATAGATTGAGTTACTTCCCATTAGAAAAGAGAGAGTGAACCGTGTTGCTCTCTCCTTTTTTTTGCATCCATCGCACAAATAGTGTATACTTGATATGACTAATCAATGAAGGGCATCTATGTATCACGATGAGACGAACGAAGAGATCGAAGTCATTCAGAAAAATGCCATTGCCACGATGAAATCTCTGGGAATTCCCGTGACTCCTCACAATTATACCGTCTGGTTTCGCTACTACCGCGGTGATAACGCTGAGATTGTTTCGGTGCTTGATGTTATGCAGGAAGCTCACGAGACGTTCACCGCAGAAGTTATGTCATCTCTGTTCAAGCAGTTTTGCGATGATGTGAACGAAGAGGAACTGATTCGCCTTCGCGATGAACTTCAGGAGATGGTCACGGAACTCTATCGCACGGTGACAGATCTTTCTGGTGAAAGCAGTGGATTTACCTTTGCCATGATTAGTTGCGCTAACGAACTCAACGAAGCAGAATCGGTTCAGGAGATTCGCGAAGTCGTATCGCGAATTGTGGATCAGGCGCGAGCATTCGGGGAAAAATCAGCTCGCGTTGAAGAGGGACTTGATACGGTTCAGATGGAATTGGAATCCCTTCGTGCCGTTCTGTCTCTTTTACAGGATGAAGTTCGCCGGGATGAACTGACGGGTATTTCAAATCGAAAAGCATTTGATGAATCACTGGCTCGCCAAATCTCTCTTTCCCGTCGACGCAACCGAGTGTTTTCGTTGATCATGGTTGATATCGATCACTTTAAAAAGGTGAACGACACGTACGGACATCTCATAGGTGATGAAATTCTTCGCTATGTGGCCCAGCGAATCGATGCGCGCGTTCGTCACGAAGATGTGGCCGCTCGGTTTGGTGGTGAAGAGTTTATCGTGCTCCTTCCTGAAACCATTGGCGATGCAGCGTATCAAGTTGCCGAAGGAATCCGCGCCGCTTTTGAATGTACTTGCCTCAATCACGAGTCTGGTGACAAAATGCCCGGCACGGTCACGGTCTCCGCTGGTGTTGCCGAGTATCGCTACGGCGAATCGGCTCACGATCTGGTTGAACGGGTTGATAGTGCTCTGTATCGAGCAAAAAATGCGGGTCGAAATCAGGTCTGTATCGCTGAATAGATCGGAACTTTCAAAAATCTCCGTTCGTTCAACACTTCTTGACAATAAAAAAAGGTCTCCCGAAATTCGGAAGACCTTTTTAATTAACATCGAACGAGTTCGAATTATTTCTTTGCACCCTTGAGAGCTGCTTCAAGAGCTGCCTGAGCCGCTGCCTGTGAAGCTGCATCGCCAGCACCACCAGCACCACCAGCGGGAGCCGCTGCTGCTGGGTTGATTTCAAGAAGTTCAACTTCAAAGATAAGCGTTTCATTTGGCCCAATGTCTGGTCCCGCAGAACGTTCGCCGTAGGCAAGCGTTGAAGGGATAAAGAGTTTGTATTTTGAACCAACAGACATAAGCTGAAGTGCTTCAGTCCAACCTGGAATTACCTGACCAACAGGGAATGTCACCGGTTCGCCGCGTTTGATTGAACTGTCAAACTCTTTACCTGCGATAGTTGTTCCAACGTAGTGAACTTTAACCATGTCAGTTGCAGCTGGTTTTGCGCCAGCGCCTTCTTTGATCACTTCATACTGAAGGCCAGAAGCAGTAGTTTTTACGCTACTCTTTTTGCCATTATCAGCAAGGAATTTTTCGCCGGTTGTTTTGTTTGTCTCCGCTTTTGCAAGCTCTTCCTGCTGTTTAACTTCCGCGATGCGTTTGAAAACCGTTTCTTTGATAGCACGGTTGTCAGCTTCGTTCAAAAGAGCTGGTTTGTCTTCGAGGTGATCTTTGATTCCCTGAAACATAACAGCAAGATCAACTTCGCCTTTGAAATCTTTCAAAGACATACCGATATCGGTACCGATCGCATAGCTGAATTTGTCCTGTTCAGTTGCAAGTTCACTTTTTGAAGCAACGCCCTCTCCCCTACATGCGGTGAAAATCAGCATTGATGCTGCTACTGCATAAAACGCATACCGTTTCATAGATACTCCTTATAGAAATTGATCATTTACGACCTAATAAATAGTTTATATCCATCATTAATAGCGAAGTAATCTGTAAAATTGAGATGAAAAATGATGAATTTGCATTTGAACAAATTGAAATTTGATTGTCAAGCAAAAATTGTATATATTCAAATTGTTTGACACTCAAACTAGTAGGATGAAAATGGATAGGTTTATTGATAACGTTATCGAGTTTTATGAGAAGCTGAGTTCGTGGGAACATGCTATTGTAAGAGAAACGGAACTCTCTCTTCCACAGATGCATACAGTTGAAGTTATCGGGTCGGCGGGGAAACTACGCATGAAAGAGTTGGCCCAGAAACTCGGCGTGACGACCGGAACATTGACTGTGATGATTCAGCGGTTAGAGGTTTTGGAGATGGTGGTTCGGGAAAAAAGCGAAAGCGACGGGCGATCCTATTCTATTACACTGACCGATAAGGGTAAACGATGTTTTGATCTTCACCATCGAAGTCACGAAGAGCTTTCTCAAGAGTTGGCGGGAGAGTTGACGCAGGAAGAGCTTGATCAGTTCAATAGGTTGTTGGAAAAAGTAGTAAAGAATTTCTAGGGAGACGAACATGGAGTGTACGCTTCACGCTATCGACCAAAATCGTTCCAACGAGCGGCGGACTTTCGCGGTTATCATGATAACGATCTCAATGATGGTTGCAGAAATAATAAGTGGGTTGCTGTTTGGATCTATGTCGTTGTTGGCTGATGGTGTTCACATGGGAACCCACGCGGTAGCTTTGGGGATTGCTTTGTTGGCCTATCGCGTTGCTCGGATTCATCAGGGGAATAGGAATTTTACATTTGGTACCGGAAAAGTCGGTGTGCTCGGCGGTTACACCAGTGCGTTGATTCTGTTCGCTGCTGCTTTTGGAATGGTGTGGGAGTCTGGAGTACGGCTCTTTATTCCCGTGCAGATTCGTTTTGAAGAAGCACTTGTTGTCGCACTTATCGGTTTGGTGGTGAATCTGGTCAGCGCACTTCTTTTGGGACACGATCATTCTCATGGTGATCACGATCATTCACATAGCGATCACGATCATTCCGGTGTGGAACGAAATCCTTCCGGTGTGGAACGAAATC
>DYSA01000329.1 GCA_020726425.1 Fibrobacter succinogenes
ATCGTTTTGTCGATTAATCGTTTTGTCGATTAATCGTTTTGTCGATTAATCGTTTATTCTGCGACATATTTGCCTCGCGTATTAATAATGTCTCAATTCCGCAAAGAAATCAGATGTATGCCTGAACTAATCAGAATTGCCCCAATAAACTGCAAAACCTATCTTAGCAGAGAAAATCAAACGTCGGAGTTCTCTCAAAGGCTTAATTATGAAACTATCTGCGGTGCTTATTACCTATAACGAATCGAGAAATATCGAACGAGCACTCCGCTCAGTGGCGTGGTGCGATGAAATTATCGTTGTGGATTCCGGAAGTTCCGATGACACGGTAGAAAAAGCAAAAGCTCTGGGGGCACAGGTTTTTACCCGAACTTTCGATGGCTTTGGAGCTCAAAAGGGATACGCCGTTTCCTGTGCCAAAAACGATATGGTTCTCTCCCTTGATGCGGATGAAGAGATTTCCGAAGAACTCCGCAAATCAATCGAATCGATACCCACTTCAGACCATTTTGACGGCTATTATCTTCAGCGAATTGACCGTTTCCACGGGAAAATCCTGAAACACGCCTTGGGAGGTCAAGGTTCGCTGATCCGCCTTTTTGATCGCCGTAAAGGAAATTTCAATCTCAAAACAATTCACGAATCGGTGGAGATAAGCGGTGCCACCGGAAAACTTCGCGGGATGATTTACCATGATTCATACCACTCAATTTCTGTCTATTTTGACAAGTTCAACAAGCACACATCCATGATGGCAGAACTCAAATTCGAACAGGGAAAGCGAACATCCGTGGCTGGCGTTTTACTGCGTTTTCCGCTGTCTCTGTTTGATTCAATTGTGGCAAAGCACTGTTTTTTAGATGGCTACGAAGGAGTTCTAATGGGGATTTTTCACAGCCTCTACACCACGGTGAAATATGCAAAATTGCTCGAGTTGCAACACTCGAAGGTGTGAATCTCTGTGATCGAAACTCTCCACAACTGATCCGTTACGACATTCAACAACTCCGAGTGCGACTTGGATCTATTTTTGTTCAAAAGGAGGTTCTATGAATCTGGCAAAATTGGGGCAGCGAATTCGTTCGCAGCGGGAGAAACGTCATCTGACACAATCGCAATTGGCAAACTCACTTCATATATCTGCACAAGCCGTTTCCAAGTGGGAACGAGGAGAAAATGCACCGGATATTTCGATTCTTCAACCGCTTTCAACCATGCTTGACCGATCGATCGAGTGGGTTCTCTGTGGCAACGAAGAAGAACGAAGCACTTTCGAAGCAACCGTGTTTTGCAGTTCTCTTCGCGGATTTGCCGGAAAAGCAGCTTCCACATCGCCAGAGAATATTGCACTCTGGATCAACGGACTGTTCCACACCATGACCGAAGCGGTTTTAGCGGGCGAAGGGGTTCCGGTGAAATACACGGGCGATGGATTTTTGGCCTACTTTTCCGGTAAAGATCACGCCGTCCGAGCAATGAATGCCGCTCGCGCCTGTGAATCAGCGGTGAGCGAACGGGATTTGTTAATCACCGTTCATTCGGGAAAAGTCTATCTCGGATCAATCGGCCACCACGAATATGCAAGCGCCGATATCATGGGTGAAACGGTGAATACGGTGTTCATAATGAACCGCTGGGCCACGGATCATTCGGACAAACGGGTGATCTTTTCGCAGAGCGTGAAAGATCTGATTGTCGATGAAACATCAGCCTCATTTTATGGGGGCGAAGGAGTCGTTCCGGCTCTCTTTTCATAAAGAACCTTCATCAAAGCACTGCTCTCGTTCATCGCTTACAACAAAAACTCGAAATTTCCCATAAAAAATTATCAAACACCGTACAAATGCGTTTTTTTTGTCCAATAGAGTCCGCGAAAAACCTTGTGAAAATTTTCTGACAATTGTTGCTAATTATTTTATGACAGTTTATTATGATACCATGTTCGTTCTCTTATATACTGCGGTTTTTGATCGGTATATTTGCTGGATAATCATTACACTCATTTCTTTGCAGAAAAATGAGTTACACCATTTTTGACAATTTCAAATGAATCTTTTGTAAACGATGATCAACGCCAGATAAAATGGAATTGTTTCTTTCTATCCTGTAAGTTTGTATTCAGTAAACAAAAATGTTGTATACAAAGCAGTGGAGGAAAAATGAGTATCTCAAAATTTGTCGCCCGAACGTTGTTCTTTGCCGGATTGGTGATCGCACCTGTCTCCGCAGAACAGGTCGGAAAAGTCAGTTACAAGGGTCAGCCCGAAACGCTGAACAAAACCACGGTAAATGTTCCGTTTGGATCGGTGGCCATGTCCGAAGAGATTCACGTTGATATTCCCGCTGAACTTCTGAAAGGAGCCACGGTAGATGCAAATCCGTCAATCATGTTCGTTCTGGATAACTCCGGTTCCATGTGGAACCCTTTCAACGGAAATCCATCAATGGACGTTGACGCTAATCGTTTTAAAGTAACCAGTCGATTGATTGACAGTATATATGCAAAAAGTCCCCACGCAGAAGTTGGGCTATCAATTTTTGCCGGAGAGTTATACTGTAAAAAATCCGAAGACCCGATTTTCAAAACAGTCAAATCTACTGATGGTTTTGGCTACATTCCCCTTCTGAAATTAGATAGCGTATACACTTCAAAAAAGGCCGGGAAAAAAACTGGTCGTGAAATTTTGAAGTATTATCTTCAAACAAATGGAAAAACAAATGCAAACCCTTTGAGCTATTATACCAATGCTGCGGGCGGAACAAATATAACCGCAGGATTTGATGGTGCAACTCATGCATTTACTGCATCGGCGAACAATAAAAGTCGCCAGTATGCGATTTTCATTTCTGACGGAGATGCTACAGACCCCAGAAATGACAGCACCGAAATATTTCGCTTTCAAAATGGAACCAATGTGCCAACCACTTTTACCATTTTCTTTTCAAAAGATGGTACGGTTCCCGCAACAATCCAAAAGATGACCGACAACATCAAAAAGAACAACTACTCAGTTAACAATGATCAGAGTACAAACTACGCGTATAAAAATACCACTGAAGATGAATTGATGACATTTGTTATGGACAATGTGGTTTCCGTAATCACCCAAAAGACCGATGCCAGTGTCGCCAATATTCAGATCAACGGAAATGGTCAATCGAACTGGGATAAAGCGACAAAGACAATCAAATTCGGAGATATGATTCCACTGAAAGGAGTCACCACTCCGTTTAAGTATGAGATTAATTATAAGGTAAATGATACGGTCGTTGTGGATGGTAAACAGACTATCACCAATCTCGATACCACACTTGTTACAGATTTTGATATTACTATTAAAAATGGAACCACGCTCAAAGATCCTCTGTCGATTCAGTGGTGGGATCGCACCTTGGGAATCTATGTCGA
>DYSA01000330.1:0-98 GCA_020726425.1 Fibrobacter succinogenes
ACAGATTTACCCCGTTCGGACACAGATTTACCCCGTTCGGACACAGATTTACCCCATCATGACACAGATTTTCGCTGTCATGACACAGATTTTCGCTG
>DYSA01000330.1:198-3400 GCA_020726425.1 Fibrobacter succinogenes
TCCGATCACGATTTTCGCTGTCCGATCACGATTTTCGCTGTCCGATCACGATTTTCGCTGTCCGATCACGATTTTTATTGTCCCCGAATGCGACTCTCCATGGATTCTCCATGGGCTGAAATCGGGTCGTCCAAGGACGAAATGCACAAAACCGTTGAATCATTTTGTCTTTCGTTTCGTCGTTGTGTCGTTTTCTCGATGAGAAATTGTCTCGATGAGTCGTCTTTCCGCTTCCTCATTCCAAATTCCGCCGAATCGTTCGATCGCTTCTGCCACCGATTCATATCCCGCCATATTTTGAAATTGAGAAATTGGCGTGAGCGGAAGATCGAAATCGGGATAGATCATTTTTTTCCCGCCACCTAAAGACGGCAGATTGCAGACCGTGTCGGGAACCGCATTTAGTCCTCCCACGTGAGTTACCAAAAACGAAGGATCAATGGTGTTGTTCGCCAGAAGTTTCAGTGCCGACCGAAGATCTTCGCCGGAAGCGCCGGAACTTCCCACAATGTGATGGCGCTTGTAGTGCACCGCATGAAAATCCACGGGAATCGAAAAGTCACTCTCTTTGGGACCGGCAAACATATTGAGACACCCATCATAGGCCAAAAGACTCAACCCGAAAACCACCAGTTCTGTGGAACCAGCAAAAATCACCACATCATCAAACCCTTCACCAGCGGTTTTCGCCAACAGCGACTCCCGCGAAGTAGAATCAACATGGATCAGAGAGATTCTCGGATCATCGTTCAAAAATTTTTTCAGCTTGATCAACTTGTGCGAATTGCGATCGACAATTGTCAGGGTTGATTGATCATCGGCGCGATTTTTCCAGAGCAGTGCCGAAAGCATCCCCATGGTTCCCGCTCCAGCCAAAAGAAGAGTGTTACCGCCCGGTTTTGTTCCGTGAATCGGCTTGTAACTGGTTCGTTCTGTATGATATTGAGTCCGCCACGCCGCAATAATACAGGCGAGTGGTTCCGCCAGTGCAGCCCGATACGCACCAGTTCCATTCCAGATATGCACCCCTCCCGCTTGAACAATCGCAGCGGGAACAATCACAAAAGTCGCATAACCACCGAGATAGGGATACGAGTGCCCAACCGCAAGAGTTGCGTCCGATTCGTCGTAAATCATAGGCTGAACAACCACCGATTCTCCAACAGAATAGAAATCGTTCAGAGAAGGTTCAACCTCTTCGATAATCGCAGTAAATTCGTGACCGAGCACAATGGGATTTTGGGAAATATCGGCGGGAACGCGGTGATGATTTTCTGCAAGAGCAGCAACTTTATGGCAACTGGTGCAGACTGCTCCAACAACCACGCGAAGGAGTAGTTCACCACTCTTGAGCGGAGGAAGTTCAAACGATTCCACCCGAAGATCATTTTTTCCGTAGAGCCGCGCTGCTCTGCTGTTCATTCTGCCCACCTTTTCAAGCTTCGAAAATAGCTTATGGGCAGATGTTTTACCAGTTCACGCCAGTGCTACTTTTGCGGCGGCGTCGTTGTATCTTTCGAACTTTTATCGCGTTCCACATCATCTTTGTAAATGTGGTACAACCGATACGCCTCGTGAATATTGTGATCGATCAGGCCGATAATAATCTGATCTCGTTCGTGAGCGGAAAGATTTACGGACTGACGAACCGGACGAAGGCCTGTGGTTCCCAATGATATTGAAGTATCGGATTGAGCGACTCCGTTATAGACTGTCACTCCGGTTGTAACATCGACAAATTTGTAGCGAACAATCAGTGATCCATTCCCTTTCCCCAGAGCAATTCCCGGAACACCTTTGCCTCGTTTCTTCTCTATTTCAAATTTGTCGAGAGTGGGAATCACCGCCAATACCGAATCATAGCGATATTTTTTGAGAAAAGAAACGGTGGTACTGTCGATAGCAATCTTTTTATCCGCAGATCGATAGCGAAGATGTTCCACCAAATCCTGTGAAATTACTTCCACATCCGCATCAGCACTGAGTAGTTCGTGAAACTTTTTGTTATAATCTCCAGAAAATTCACTCACCCGCTTATCGGTTAATTCGGTAAAGATGATTTTTGAAGAACTCCATCCCAAAGAGACAGTACAGATCAGAGCGATCCACACTTTCCACAACTTTTTATTCATACAATCCCCTTATAATTGACCATTTGCTCGATACACCCAACTCATTACTTCCGCCACCGCTTGATATAGTTCCGGCGGAACTTCGCGATCCAGTTCAATCTGTGCAAGAACTTCAACCAACGCATCATCTTCGTAGAGAGGCACTCCCGCTTCCTTGGCAACTTCGCGGATTCGATCGGCAACTGTTCCTTCCCCTTTTGCCACGATCCGTGGCGCAGAATCTTCACCATCGCGATAGCGAAGGGCAACAGCTTTTTTCCTTCCGACTCTCATCCGGTGACCTCAAACTTGTCGCCCCAACGCTTCGGTGTTTCCGAATCGCGCTGAATCCCTGAAACACCAAACAGCACCGCACTCAGTTTTTCATTTTGAAGTGATGCGCGAATCTCCTCTTCGTGATCTTTAAACCACGCCAAAGCCGCGGGAGAACTGGTGCGGAGTTTCACACGAAGTTGCTTATTTGCATCCAGATCAAGTTCCGCAGAGACTTCGCCCATTTTTTTAAGTTCCATCGTAATCGCCACGTGATTTCCGAGAGCGCCTTTTTTTCCTTTGGGATTTTTTTCGCGGCGAAACTCAATTCCCATCCGCGTCCACTCCTGCCCCACCTGCACGGGAATCCACATCGTCTGCGAACGATCCACAGCCGTTTCCGTCGGTTTTGCAAGAATCTGGCCACCTTCGATCTGATGAATCGATTCTGTTACCGATTTCCCGAGGTCTTTTAGAAAGGATTTCATCGGTGACTCTGGCGAATCCTTGTCCGGAACCGCCAAAACCACCATCTCTTTGGTAATAATGTGATTCATCCTTTTCAGTTCCTGTTTCACCCCCGCAAGTTCCGGTTTTGATTCACCATCAACCCACTGTTTCAGTGAACTTTCAAAAAACATTCCCCACGAATCACCCAGTTTTTTGAGCGGTTCTCCCTGAGGCGATGGAGCGACACTATCTGATGAAAAAAGTTTTGTAACTGCTGATTCCATAGCCGTTACCGCTGTTTCTAAACGAGCAACGGACTCCTTTAATGCCGGTGAAATCTCCAACTGTTTTTCGGGAATTGTCTTCGC
>DYSA01000019.1 GCA_020726425.1 Fibrobacter succinogenes
ACGATAAGTTTCGTATGTGTAATTGCCTTGGATTCATGTTGTCATTCCCCGCTATTGTGGTAATAATCAGAAAATACCATACGTTTTTTAATACTGATATGTGAACAATAAAATAAGTAGAAAAATGGCTCGAAATGCTATATTTAGGTTTCAAAAAATGAGCAATGCGCTGGGAGGAAGAATGTCTGAAATGAAACCGATTAGAGGTATAAAATGGTTCAAGGATATTGTAAATGACCCGAACCGCCAATTCGGTCTGCAGGTACATCAACATCTTCCTGAAAAAAAGGTTCCTTTTCGTGGTCCTGGTTTTGATTCAATCATTCGCCTCCCTGAACAAAATGAGTTTCTGCACACGATAGCGTCCTATTTTGGTGAATACGCGAATGAATACACCTGTCCTGAAGCCTATGCCGCCACTATCGAAAATGGAACGATTGTTGGCAATAGCGGAATGATTATTACTCCTGATGGATATTTGATTGCCGAAACAGCATCAATGACCGGATATTTGGATGGGCGAACTCCTACCATCAATGATCTGAAAGCGCATACGAACAACCTTCAATGGAAAGGGAAAATTGAGGGGGCAGTTCTTTCGGCTGCAAATCCAAACGGAGGATATGGACATCACCTTCTTGAAAGCTTTGTACCCATGCTTTGGCTTGATGATGTAGACATTGATTTTATCCACACAATGAGTGGCCAGAACTACTCAATGATGGTTCATCTTTTGAAGGCAATGGATATTCCCGAAACATGTATTATTCAGAGTTCTCAAAATGAGTGTCTAACCGCGAGTAGTGTCTCGTTTTTTGCACCGTCAAGCTTTTTCCTTATGCGAACAGAAACGATAGAAATGGTGGAAAAACGGTTAGTTGCTCCCCGTCGCCCTGATCTTCCTCAAACGAGAAAAATGTATCTCGACACAGGGGTTAACGTAAGTGCTGCACATGGCAGAGTCTACGCGAATATTGCGGAATTTCGATCACTGCTACACGATATGCACTATGAAATAATTGATCCCGGACGATATACGCTCCAAGAAAAAATAGATCTGTTTTCTCAAGCATCAAGAATAATATCTCCTGCTCAATCAGGACTTTATAACGGTTATCTCTTCGCTCCTCAAAATGCAGATCTTATAACACTTATTCCCGCAGAATCACTGCTGCACAATGCATTCCAAAATCGGCAACTGGCGGGTTATTCTGATTGTCCGATCTATCCGGTATATCCAGAACTATGCTTTTCACATGGCTATTATATGCACTTAAATGGAGTTGGAAGGTACCACATGGACGCATTTAATTCTGTTCGGACAGGGAAAGTTGCGGAACTCTATACACCAAAACCAGCAACTTTTACGGGCCAACACTCTCCAACGGTTAATCTGTCCAGTTTTGCACAGTTGCTGGAAAGCCTTGAATAGTCAACTATATCCAGCAATAGAGAACCGTTTCGGCCAATGTTGGCGAATGATGCCGCAGTGCCATTTTGTATTCAGGAACCAACTCGCGGATAAAACGAGTTATCTCTATTAGATCAAAAACATTGTGATACACGCAGATCGCAATTTTGGGTTTGTTTTCAAGAATAAGCGTTCTTGCTCCGTGAAGCATTTCCATTTCCATGCCTTCAATATCAGCTTTCAGAAAGGTAATTTTTTCACCGGCGAGAATCGTATCAAGCGTACAGGAAGAAACAATCACACCATCACCTTGATTCGTTGCCGAAGAACGGGGGCCTTGCTGTTCGGGGAATCGCAACACTTTCCCTTCTGACCCAATAGCGTAGTTTAAAATGTTAATCGATTCAGAATCCAGTGCCCACTCTTCGGTGAGGCGGGCGATTCGTTTTTTCATTGCATTGATGTTGCGGGGAACCGGTTCAACTGCAAAAATCTTTGTAAAGATGCCCGTATTTGTCCAGAGAAATTGTTCAATCGTATCCCCGACGTAAGCGCCAATATCCACAAAAGTATCGTTACAGGTATTCCTGAAAATGGGGAGAGAAAAATATTGATCATCAACCATCGTTGATTGACAATACGAAAGATCACCACTGACGGTAGAAAGGAGAACAGATTCAAGTGTACGCTTAGAGAATTCATCTTCAAACAGTGTATTGTTAATGTTCGTAAGTTCTTTGAAATGCTCCATGATATAAAAAGTATCGAACGGAACGTGTTTGCTGTTTGGAATAAACGACCGAGTTGCCGTAAAGATCATCGTGCAGTTTTCTATTTGATCACTGTCAGGTGCAACAACGGGAATACCGTTAATCTCTCGACCCTGTTTTTCTTTGGACGAGTCAATGAAACAGATGACTTTGAACCCTTGACTAATCAGATATTGTGACACAGCAATTCCATACCGACCAGCTCCCCACAAACCAATGGAATCAGTTTTTTTAATGTGAGGAATAGCTGACTGCACTTGTTCTAGATATGTATTAATCTCTTCGATCATATTATTCTTTCCTGAGTTGAGTTCTATAGCTAACGAATTGTCGGGACTCATTCCATAAACATTTCAGTTATGTTTACAACCTTCTTTACAGAGCGAAAGCACGTTTCTATCTCTCCGGAAATGACTGGAAAAAATGCTACAACGGGAATAACAACAAACTCGATGTTGAGTGTTTCAATTATTTGTGGCGAGAAGATCTCCTTGCCGCTTATTTTTGAACCCTGCTTAAATTCAGATCTATCAACAAAAAACACATTCTCATGTTTTAACACATCAGAACATCGAACAATATCCGTGAAATAATCATTCACACCCCAACAAACAATTTTCCCATAGTTCGCGAGAGCCTCTTGAAGATTCCGGTCGATACGCTGAATGAGTTCGGGGAGAATGGGAATTTTATGTTTTCTTCCGCACCGAGAACACTGAAGTACGTTTCTGGTGAAAAACCGAATCGTGTCCCATCGAGTACTATTGCCACATGATGCGCACTCACCAGTTAGAGAAATCACGCCTTTGTCCAGATCAAACAGGACGTTGCTGATATTGAGTGGTTCTTGTAATCCCTGTTGAGGAAGCGTGACGACCTGTTCGCCTAACCAACTCCGCTCTTCATGGGTCATTTTTGACACATTGATAACAGGGCAACCGGCATTTATAAAATTTACTTCATTTTCTATGATTCCATTTTTTACCGCATTTATATAGAGTGGAGTTCCGGGATAAATAGAAATAAAATTGAGCGTAAGACCATATCGACTATTGCGTTTCCACCATTCGATGGAGTTTGAAGCTGTTTCTATCGTTTCTTCGACATCGCCAAAAATTAATCCGCCCTGAATTCCTATGCCCGCATTGTAGACCAGTTCAAGAGCTTTTTCAGTGTTTTCAATAGTGATATACTTTTTCATGCTTTTGAGGATACGATTGTCTGCACTTTCGATGCCAAATCCCATAGTTGCACAGTTGCTATCTTTTAGCATTTCAACCAACTCCTGAGTAACATCAGATACGCGAAACTGTGCCCACCATTTGATGTTGTACTGTTTAATCCGCGAACAAAACTCTTTGACTCTTTCTTTATCATGAGCAAATAGTTCATCGGCGATAAACAAATATTTGATTCCATATTTCGAAACCAAAAGATCGAGCTCTTGAAAAAAGTTATCCAGAGATCGCTGGCGGTATTTCTTGCCACTGCTGTGAAAACAGAACGTGCAACGATATGGACATGAACGGCTTGACAGCATGGTGATCGTGTTTTTTTCGTTTATGCCTTGAAGACTTGCAACCCTCTCAAGAATTTTTTCAAACCCAAACCCTTCATAATCGGGAAATGGTAGAGTATCCAGATCGGTGATTTCCGGGCGCGATGGAGTCACTACGTACTCTCCTTCATGTCGATAGACAATCCCTCGAATATCGCAAACAGAACTACCATCCTCCAGAGCTCTTGTCAGTTCGCCGTTTGTGATTTCACCTTCACCAACAACTCCGAAGTCCGCTAATTCGAGAGCTTTCATTGCGGCTATCGGCGCACTTGTAATTATTCCGCCACCGACAATAACGGGGATGGTCGGGTCAATTTTTTTGACGACACGCAAAATGTTTTTGATAGAGTTAATCTGAAACGTCAATCCTCCTGTAGCGACGATCTCAATTTTTTCTTCAATAATTTTGTCGCGGATAATCGTTTCAATATCTCCGGGAATATTGTTCAAGTTGAGTGTCGAAATGTGAAATCCCTGAGCTTTCATAGCCGCTGAAACATAGGCTATTCCAAGGGGGAAATAGTACCAATCGCCAACCGTGTCAACGGTTCTTGGCATTATTATAAGTTGTCTCTTTTTCAAAATATACCTGCTTTCACTTCTGTTCTACATCTGGCGTATACACCGCATAGAGAACCGTTTCGATGGCTTGATTCGTGTAGTGACGAAGGTAATAGCGATAGGAAACACCGAGACTATTAATCAGCAAAGGCAAGCGAAATAGATCTTCCAGTTTGTGATACACAGAGATTGCCAGAACCGGCTTCTGTGCGCAGATCAGTTTCTTTGCACCTAAAAGTGCATCGTATTCAGCGCCTTCAATATCCATCTT
This sequence comes from Fibrobacter succinogenes, assembly GCA_020726425.1. Lineage (GTDB taxonomy): Bacteria > Fibrobacterota > Chitinivibrionia > Chitinivibrionales > Chitinivibrionaceae > JAIFMU01. Next base: position 4,575 of record DYSA01000019.1, read on the forward strand.
AATCATTGAAACGGTGGAATCTATAAGTAGTTCATCCAACGAAACAACTTCAATAGAACATCCTTCGCTTGAACCAAGTCGTGAATACGAGCTACTGCTCTGTTCAAAGTTGAGCATCCCCTTTTCCTTTGAAACCCCGTAGTTGAAAAGATGAATATTGGAATATTTTGAAGCCATGGTGGTTAACTCTGTAAAGTTGTGGTGATCAGGTTCAAATGAGTAATATGCAGAGATTCTATTTCCCACAAGTCCCATCGTTTGTTCTAGTGTATCTCCCGTAAATGCACCACAGTCAACAAATGAATCATCGGAACTGATTGCGTATATTTCCGGTTCAAAGTACTGGAACTCAATCGGTCGACGAACTGCCTTTAGAAGCGATGTGTCGAAGGTCATTCGGTAATTGAGAAGGTTTAAAAAGGTCGTTTGAGAAAGCGAATCAGTGAACAATTGGTAGGCCTGTTCATATTCTCTAATGTTCGCCTGAATGAAGTCAGAAGCAGAATCAATTTCGGAAGGAGTCAAACAGAGATAGTCACTGTCTATTACGGTGAAATTTTCCGATGAAATTCCTTTTGAAAGAAGTTGTTCCACCAGTTGTGCTGCGATAGTTTCGTTGGTCGAAATAAGAAGATGATAACGATCTGCAATTTTAGTATATGCTGGCAAGGAGATCACTTTTTGGTCTAAAATTACACAGCCTTGTTTTTGAGGATTATTATCAACAAAAAGAGACGTATAAATCTGGTGAGACTGTAAATATCTAGAAAAACTTTGCGCTTGCTGTCCTGCAGGAATCAGTGCAAGTGGTTTTGTTTGTTCGCGACAAAGCGTAAGATGGGGGTTTACCGATTGTACAAAGGGCACTGTTTGTTGTACGATATTTTTCATTGTTCATCCCTATAAAGACGCGCCAAAAGATCATCTGCAGCTGCGTCGAGAAAATCTTCTTCAAACATGTTGAACTTATAGGTTTTACACTCTGAACAAATCACATTTTCACTCTTTCTTTTTTCCAATTGCATTTTGCGGAAATCACGCAATGGCTTCCCATTCCAAATATCCACGAGACTGTTCTTTTCGCAAGAACCAGAAATAAACGCTGTCTCCATGGCGCAACAGGGAACAACATTCCCATCTGGATTGATCTGCATCATGTAAAACGGCTGAGGACACACTTCGGCATTGAGGACATGATTCCCATTTTGCGTGCTTTCCATTTCCTTTGGAGAAACCTTCGAATAATCAATGTGTTCTGTCGCGGGAACCAGATGTTCGATGGCTATTCTGTCTGAAATTGGTTCAAACAGTTTGAAAAACTGCTCTTTTTCAGCTTCTGATAGATCAATGTCGATAATTTTGATATACAACTTTGTGTTTATTTTATTCTCATAGAAATAGCTAATCTGAGAAACAAGGTGATCAATGTCCACCTCCGTTTTGCATATTTCTCTATATTTTTCCGAAGAGACGCCCTGAATGGAAATGCGCAGCCAGTCTAATCCCGCAGAAATCAATCGATCACTTAATTCTGCGGTCAGCAGGGCTCCATTTGAGACAACATCAATGGAGTTTGCAACTTCCTGTTTTTTCGCATAGGCAATCATTTCGGGAAGTTTTGGATGGAGAAGAGGTTCTCCTGTTGCGGCAAAACGGAGCATTTTAAGTTGATTGGGAAACTGTTTCAAATCATCAATACATTTTTTGTAGAGATCAAAATCCATCACTTTGCGATCAGCCACAAATCGTCGAGTTTCCATTTCTACCGAATGAAGACAGTAGTTACACTTGAAATTACACGCATAGATAGGGAATATTTGCACCATATATGGCGTTGAAAGTGGCAGTTCCGAAGAGAGTGTACTTCTTTTCGAAGTGGCGGTTTGGTTGATACAAGGAGTTGTCACAATCTCCTCCTATTTTGGCTTTTAATTCTTTGAAGAAGCATTTCAGCATGATCTTCGAGAGCATCAAGTGGATGGGACACATCGGTGGGAGCGCAACACAGCTGACACCCTTCGTTTTCCAGACGTTGGTTGTTCAATTGAAGTTCCCAAAATGAGGTATGTGCTTCATTTCCCCACATATCAATCAGTTTACCAGAATGAACATTTCCTAAAATGATCGGTCTATAGAGCGTGTCACAGGGTTGGATATCTCCATTGGGGTAAATTCCCATCATAAAAAATGCCAACGGGCACATATTTCGTTTCGGTACATCACGTCCATATCGATCCTGGGTCGTCACGAGACCGTCGGTCATTTTTACACCAGAATAGGCGGGCTGAAGTTTTTCGATAAACATGCGATCGGAACAATCAGCAAAGAGCTCGTAAAATTTCTCTTCTTCACCTTTTTCCAGACCCGCATCGAGAACTTTCACAAAAAGAGTGGTTTCACCTTTATTCCGATAAAAGTAGCGAAGGTTTTCTAGGAATGTGTCAAAATTGATTTGAATCCCACACATCTCTTTGTACTTTTCACTGGTCAAGCCTTGCAAGGAGATTCTCAATGAATCAAGCCCACTTTTCACCAATGCATCACTCAATTTTGGGGTGAGAAGTGCGCCATTTGATATAATTTCTATTCGTTTAAACTTGCCCGTGGCTTTTGCGATAGCAACCATTTCCGGGAGATGGCTATTGAGAAGAGGTTCACCTTGACCTGTTAAGGAGAGCAATTTGATTTCTTCGGGAAATTCACAAAGTTGGTCAATGGCTTTTTTGTACGTATCAAGAGTCATCGCTTCTTTCACGAATCCGTACTGCTCTTTCATTCCTTGAGTTCCCAGTGAATGAGCACAGTAGACGCACCGAAAATTACAGTGCGTTGTCGGATAGACATAGACACTGAACGGTGTCGAAAGTGGTATGGCATCAGCTAAAGAAACTCTGCCCGTGGTGTCGCTTATTGGTCTAATTTCAGATGCCATGAGAGACCTTCTTTTCAAACAGTGGAAGAAGCCGTTGGGCATCTTTTTCCAAATATTCTGATGGATCATTGATTGCATTAAAACAGCTACAGCCAATACATGCAGGAATCGTGTCTTTTTCCAAGCGAAGCATTTTTCTCAGATGGGAATAGCGGCGTTCTCCATTCCATATCTCTTTAATCGACATCTCTTTGACATTTCCCATTGAAAGGGATCGAGGAACGCCGGGCACGGGACAAGGGAACGTATCCAGATCGCATCCGACTTGTAAAAAGTAAAATGATTGAGCGCAAATTTTTCTGTCGCGATTGAGCGCTTTTCCGTAGAAATCTCTATCTCCATCAACCTGATCTGCGATTTTCGTGTGATTTTGCTGCATTTGGACAAGATGTTCAACATAAATTCTATCCGCAAGGGTAGAGAATGTGTCATAAAAGGTTTGTTCTTCGTCCTTTGAAGAAAATGCCGCATCAATCGCCTTGATATAAATCTGCGTATTTCCCTTGTGAGTATAGAGATATCGAATGTTTTCAACAAACAGATCGAAATTGATCGATTTATTACACACCGATTCATACTGTTCTGCTGAAATCCCCTGAACGGAAATGTTAATATTTGTAATCCCTGCATCTACTAGTTTATCTGACAGTTCAGGGGTGAGAAGTATGCCATTTGAGATAACTTCAACACGCGCAGCAATCCCTTTGTCCACGGCGATTTTCACCATTTCAGGAAGGTGAGGGTTGGTCAGCGGTTCGCCGAGTCCTGAAAACACGATACGCTTTATGCTTCCCTTGGGAAATTCACAAAGATCATTGATCACTTTTTCAAAATGTTCCATTGGCATATGTTTAATCGAGTATCCAAGATCATTAAACTCACCGTTTTTGTCATCTCTTGTGGAATGGATACAATAGAAACATTTCACATTACAGACACGGGTTTGTTCAATGTACACAGTGAACGGTGCTTCAACAGGAATAACATCGGCTAATTTTTTTCGGTTGGTATCAATATTCGGTTTTATTTCAGCAGCCATGTGCTACTCCTCTTTTTTTAACAACATTGCAAGATACTTAGACTGTTCAGAAGGAAAAAACGTGGTATAGTGATGAATACTTCCTTTAGTTTTGCTATGGAATATTTCAGGCAAAGAGTCCAAACGATTTTGTAACTCTGCGGGGATTTGTCCAGGGTAGAACGACAGCGCTTCAATGCACAGATCTCGTTCTTCACAATCGCCTAAACCTGTAAGAAATAGTTGAACAGAATAATCATACTGCTCACTATCATAGAGTCTAAATTGAAGTACTTTTTTATCTCGATGTAAAAGGTCTCTATAGAGTTCCAGCCAAGATTCTACCTCGTGTGATAGACAATAGTTTTGAGCATGCTCCCGAGATGCATGACTCATAGATTGTCGTAATCCTTCATCGCTGCACAACGTTTCTATTGCGGAGATAAACTCTTCCGCATTCTTGCAGACAAAGCCGGTAACATTGTGTTTTACAACAAACTCTTCTGGGCCGCCACTTAACACAACTTGAGGAATACCCGCGCTCATCGCTTCGATCAAAACCTGCTCGCCTGTTCCGTAATTGTTTCGATTCAACGGGTAAGCGAAAATGTCCAATGTTGCCAGAACCTTTGAGATATCATCAATTGGGCCATAAAATGTCCAGTTGTCTGATGATCCATTCAATGATACTTCTTGCTCTATCTGTACGTGTTGATTTCCCCCGCAAATGTGAAAGTGAACCGGTGTATGGCGAATTGATAAGAAAAGCGAAATGAATTCACGGTGAATTTTGGCATAGTCCACAGTGCCAATGTATCCAATTTGAACCGCCGATGAATAGAGATGAGTGATCGTGGAAAACTGTTCAGTTCCAGCAGTGGAATGAATAACTCGCAGATGTTCACTCTTCCAGATTTGTTCTTTTCGATCGAGTACCTTTTGCGACAGACTAAACGGTGAAGTTACGGCGAATATCTCTCCAAATGTGATAATTTCCTCGCTGAATAGATAGGGCGGAAAATGGCCGTTCACATGAGCCCACAAAACAACTCGCCCCGTTGTGCCGTTAAGTGCATGTAAAAGAGCAAACAACATTGGATGATTCCAAAAATGGATATGAACAATATCCGCTTCACGCACTCTTTGTTGGATTAACGGGCTATTCGTTTCGATTTCTGAAACATAATCAATTCCGATGGCATTGAACTGATCAAGGGATTTCTTGTTGATGTATTCAAGTGAGATTAGAGTTTGCTGAAAATCGCCATTTTGAGCAATTCCTTTCAACAGTGACGTCAAAACAGTTCCAACACCGCCGCCCAAATGAGGAGTAATATGCACAATCGATATCATGTAGATAAAATCCTGTTCATTATAGAATTATCTCCCCAGAACTGCATCGGTTCATAGCTTGTATATGGATAATAGCCTAGATTCAAAAGTATGTCAGATTGTTTCTCTTCTATATGTTTTTCAACCAGTTCGCGTATGGAAATTGGTCTGCCCGAACAAACATTTACCGCACCTTCAACACTCCTGTTCATGGCAAGTAAAATCGTACACTGAGCCACTTGATCCACAGAAAGATAGTCGCGTAACTGTTCGCCACCTGACATGTTGAACTGTGCATCACCTCTTTCAATAGCCACATCAAGAAGCGGAATTATTGATTTTTGATTTTGCCGTTCTCCATACATATAGAAATATCGGAGCCATTTCAAATTAAATGAATACCTTTTTTGTGTAATTTGCAAAAAAAGGTGAAGTGCCACTTTCGCCTGACCATACAGAGTCACCGGAATCGTCGGGGTATTTTCGTTGAGATGCCCATTTTGCAAGCCATATTCAAGGCATGTTCCGGCAACGGTAAGATTGGTTGCTCCGTGCTGAATAAGATTTTTTAAAAAGGCCATGTGTGACGGCAACTGTTTGGTGATATGCGATTCGGCAAAGTAATCAGTTAAATCACTCCAGGCAAGATGAATAACCAGATCTGGCTTTTGGAAGAGTTCAAACAGATTCTCCTCTGTGGGCGATTCTATATCGAAAGGAATATGCTTTGTTTTACCGTTCCAACTGTTTATGGGATATGCCGATCGAGAGGTCGTAATTACCGAATATCCCTGCAGAAGCAGCAGCTCTACCACATGAGAACCGATAAATCCTGTGGCTCCGGTTACGAGGACATTCATACTCTTTTGCTTTCACAAAACTGAACGATTGTTTCAACCATAAAGCGCAATTTTGCCTCGGTCATCCCCGGATACAGACCAATCCATAGTGCACTGTTCATAATGACCGTTGTATTGGAAAGTGTTCCTACAACTCGATAGTCAACACCATCTTGAAGAGTTTCAAACAAGGGGTGACACAGAATATTTCCGCTGAACAGATTGCGGGTCTGAATCTTTTGAGATTCAAGATGCCGCGCCAACTCATTCCTCGAAAACCCTGAACTCTCTTTTACAATCATGAGAAATCCGAACCAACTTGGAGAACTATTCGCCATACAATTGGGAAGAGTCACCAGTGCTGAAATAGAACCAAGCTGTTCTTTCAGATAAGTAAAGTTTGATTGTCTCGCAGTCGTAAAGAGTTCTAGTTTGTCCAGTTGTGCAACTCCAATTGAAGCCTGCATATCGGTAGCCTTGAGGTTATACCCGAAATGACTGTACACATATTTGTGATCATATCCAGTGGGAAGTGTGCCAAACTGTTTGGTAAAACGATTGCCACAGGTGTTGTCTTTTCCGCTAGGACACCAACAATCTCGTCCCCAATCGCGCATACTGACCATGATTTTCTGCAACAGCGGATTTGAAGTGTACACCGCGCCACCTTCACCCATCGTAATATGGTGAGGAGGGTAGAAACTACTCGTGCCTATATCTCCAAATGTTCCCGTCAGTTTGCCATCGACCCGTGAACCAAGTGCATCACAATTATCTTCAATCAGCCATAGATTATGTGAATCACAAAACGCTTTTACCGCTTTTACATCAAATGGATTTCCCAATGTGTGAGCAATCATGATTGCTTTTGTTTTCTGTGAAATCGCCTGTTCTAGTTGTGAAATTTCAATGTTTCCGGTTGTTAATTCGATATCTACAAAGACCGGAACCGCTCCATATTGAACAATCGGGGCAACGGTTGTTGGAAAAGCCGCCGCAACGGTAATTACTTCATCGCCCCTTTTAATCTGGCGATCCTTGAGCATTGGTGAAGTCAATGCCATAAATGCCAAGAGGTTTGCAGAAGAACCACTGTTCACGAGTAGTGACCATTTCACCCCAAGATATTGTGCCAATTTTTGTTCAAACAGATCAGAATATTTTCCGTGAGTGAGCCAAAAATCCAATGAACTATCCACGAGATTTGTCATTTCTTGTGCATCAAACACACGTCCCGCGTAATTCACTCGGCTTTCACCGAGGACGAAGGGTTGTTCTTGCGCTGTTTTGTGAACTAAATTGTAATACAGTTCAACTTTTTCTAGGATTTCACGCTTAAGTTCATCTGCTTCTGTCACTATTATCTCATTTCAGAAAAGAGAGTTGTAGATCTCGTTCAGAAATATTCACCGGCTCAAGAGGCCATGAAATTTCAAGGGTTGGGTCGTCAAATCGAATCCCCGATTCGCACTCTTTTGAATAGACTGCCGTGTGAAGATACAATAGTTCAGAATCCTGTTCCAGAACTTGAAATCCATGGGCAAATCCTTCGGGGATGAACATCATTGTATGTGATTCTGGTGTTAGCAATTCCCCATGCCACAGACCAAATGTTGGCGATTCTTGGCGAATATCAACCATTACATCGAATACTTTGCCTCGAAGGCAGCGCACCATTTTGATTTCAGCAAAAGGTTTTTTTTGAAAATGTAACCCACGAATCGTACCGATTTCTCGGGTGTGTGAAAAATTGATTGCCCGGATCTCTTTTCCATGGAGTATCTCCTGCAACTCCTCCGAACAGAACAATCGATTGAATGATCCCCGTTCATCTTCAAAAGGATTTGTTTTTACCGTGAAAGCGCCTTCGAGCAGAGTTGGAGTAAGTATCAGTTTACCCATACAGACTCTTTTTCTTTCGCCATTTCAACATACTTTTCTAGTTGATCAACCGTGATCACAGAACCAGTTTCGTAGAACGATCGATACCAATCAACAGTTTTCGCAAGAGCAGTATTTCCATCCCAAACTGGTTTCCAACCGAGAATTCTCGCAGCTTTTGAACAGTCTAATTTCAGAATATGTGCTTCGTGAAAGCTAACCTGATTACCAGCAATGGTACATCGAACCAGATTCCAGTGCGTTCCGAGAAGTTCACACACTTCACCAACAGTCAGATGATCCGGTTCTGAGGGACCAAAGTTCCAGCCTGACGCGGAACCCGTATCTCCTTCAAGAAGTCTCTGTCCCACAAGAAGATACCCAGAAAGTGGTTCAAGAACGTGCTGCCACGGACGAATCGCATTGGGCGAACGAATCTCAACCGTTTCATTGAGCGATGTTGCTTTCATGATATCAGGAACCAGCCGATCTTTTCCCCAATCCCCGCCACCGATCACATTTCCCGCTCGAACAGTTGCAATGAGAGTTGAATGTTTGGTTCCGAAATCTGCGGTGTTGAAAAATGAGTTTCGATAACTTGAAACAAGAAGTTCAGCCATCCCTTTTGATGCGCTGTAGGGATCAAATCCACCCATGGGATCGGATTCAATAAAGGGAAGTGAATCATCTGTGTTGTCATAGCATTTGTCGCTCGTGACCACAATAACTGCTTTTACAGATGGGCAGAGGCGAACCGCTTCGAGAAGGTTCATGGTGCCCATAACATTTGTTTCGAATGTTTCTGTGGGGAATTCGTATGAGTGCCGAACCAGCGGTTGGGCGGCAAGGTGAAATATGATTTCTGGTTTGCACTGCAGAATTGTATTGGTGAGAGTGTTGCGATCGCGAATGTCCCCCCAAATAGTTTCTGCTTTTTGCTCAAGAAGTGAAAAATGGTTCTGTTTAGAAGGTAGGCCTGATGAAAATCCTGTAACATGCGCACCTAGTTGTTCAAGCCAGAGTGTCAGCCAAGAACCTTTAAATCCGGTATTTCCTGTAATCAAAACTGATTTTCCCTTATAAACACCACCGAACATTATTTCCACACTTTCCAGTCAGCAACATTTCGTTCCCACAAATCATTGAGAATTCCTTTGTCCCGCAGTGTATCCATACATCGCCAGAAACCAGAATGCTTGTAAGCATGGAGCTTCCCATTTTCGCTCAGCTGCTCCATCGGTTTTGATTCAAGCATGGCGTCTTCTTGGAGATAATTGAAAATTTCGGAATTACAGACAAAGAATCCACCGTTAATCCAGTTCTCTTCACCATCGCCTTTCGGTTTTTCGTTAAACGATAATACTTTGGTGGCGCCATCATCCAATGAAATTTTTCCGTACTTTCCTTCTGGCTGAACCGCAGTCATGGTTACGATACCGTCGTGGGAATTGTGAAATGTAACGAGGTCTGCAATATTGACATCAGAAACGCCATCACCGTAGGTCAGAAGAAATGGTTCATCGCCGAGATATGGCTTTGCCCGCTTGATTCTTCCACCGGTCAAGGTCTCACGGCCAGTGTCTATCAATGTAACTTTCCAGGGTTCTGCACTGTTGTTGTGAACTTCGATATTATTACTTGCCAGATCAATCGTAATATCACTTTCATAGAGAAAGTAATTCGCAAAATATTCTTTAATTACATAGCCTTTATATCCAAGAAGTATGATGAATTCGTTGTACCCATAGTGGGAATAGGTTTTCATGATATGCCAGAGAATTGGTTTACCACCAATTTCAACCATTGGTTTTGGGCGAAGATCTGTCTCTTCACTAAGTCGTGTTCCGTATCCTCCCGCAAGTATAACAACTTTCACAAAAACCTCTCAATCAATTGGTTAGTTTGATAGTGTACTATTGCTCGGCAAAAAATCAACAAATCTTTACAGAATTTTTTTAACAGTTTTTATTGAAAGTATGGAGGATGAGCAATGAAGATGGGTGGGGAGAAGTGGCGATAATTACTCTTCATAAACCTTTTTTGAAGTTTGCCGTCCTCGGTGATCGTAGAGTGTTATCTCTTCAACTTTTCCCCGTTCGTAAATAATTTTTTTCTGGATAATTCCTGAGGGATAGTAAAACCGGGCGATTCCATGTTCACGCCCATTGCGGAAGTAGATTTCTGCTTTAATCCTTGCATTGGGATAATATTCGCGCGAAAGTCCATCGAGACGTCCCTTGTGATATTCCGCTTCAGACTCGACAGATCCATCAGTTCGATACTGCTTTACCAGTTCCCTGCGTTTGGTTAAAATGATTTTGTCGAGAAGTGATTCGTCGGTAGTGTAGGTGCGAAATACCTGTGCGGGTGCGGTGGTGATCAGAAAAATCATGATACATAAGAAGAGCGGTTTCATTGATCCTCCCTAAAATATTGATCAAAGCAATATATATTCTTGCCGAATTTTTCTCTTTTTCTCGTGAGGTTTCCTGTGGAATTTCGGCCCTGTATCGATCTTCATGATGGCAAAGTAAAACAGATCATCGGCGCAACACTCACCGACAAAGACAACTCGGCTGCGGTGAACTTTGAAAGTACGCTGGCACCTTCGTACTATGCTGAACTGTATAAGAAAAATTCCCTTCGCGGTGGCCATGTGATCAAGCTTGGCCCTAACAATGAAGATGCAGCGAAAGATGCTCTCGCTGCGTGGCCAGGAGGAATTCAGATCGGCGGGGGAATAACGGCAGAAAACGCAAAATTCTGGATTGAAGCCGGCGCTTCTCACGTGATTGTGACTTCGTATGTGTTCAAAGATGGAAAAATCAATTTTGAAAATCTGACCAAACTCACGGAAGCAGTTGGCAAAGAACATGTTGTTCTCGATTTGAGTTGCAAGGAAGTGAATGGAACGTATCTAATCGTTACCGACCGTTGGCAGAAGTTCACTGACACGGCTCTTACTAAGGATACATTCGATCTTCTCGCTTCGTACTGTGATGAATTTCTTGTTCATGCGGCAACCGTGGAAGGACTCAAGGGCGGTGCTGATCTCAAATTGGTAAAACTGCTTGCTGAATTTTCACCTATCCCGGTCACGTATGCCGGCGGAATTGCTTCGATGGAGCATATCGAACAGGTTCGTGAGGCTGGTAATAATCAAGTTCATATTACGATCGGTTCAGCGCTCGATATTTTCGGGGGAAATCTTTCCTATGAATCGGTGGTTGAGGCGTGTAAGAGATAGATAAAAGACCAAAGATAATCACCTGTACAAAAAACGGCTGGAACAAAATTCCAACCGTTTTTGAATTTCTGGGTGATCAGTATTCATTCGGAATCTTAAAGATCAATCCCGCGCCCATCATGGACACAGGTGCCGCAAATCCCACAGCGAGATGAGCGATTCCTAGTCCCTGTGCCATCTGGTGATTTCCTTCGCTGAGTGCATAGGAAGTCAAAAATCCAAGAGCAATATTTGTTGCCATCAATCCGGCGTGAACGTAAAACGCTTTTCTATAAATTCGCGGGTTAAATATGGCGCAGGTTAAACGATTAATCGACAAAAAGATAAAACGTAATTCTCTTTCGTTTAGTCATTTAATCACTTTGTCGTTTTAGCAGAAGATGACATATTTGGGGCGCGAAGCAATATGATGCGCCGTGTTGCTTGTTTTTTTAGTGCTCGTGCTAATGTTTGAGAGGGCCAACTCGATCGCCGCGGTGGCAGTGTAGGTGATCGTTCCCAAAGTAACCAGTCTGCCGTGAATTACACGTTCTGATTGAGACTGTGAACTTCTCCATACATCCTGCATACCATTGGTTTGATTGTCCGGGGTCATCCCCACTTGATCTCGATAGTCATGTCCCTGTTTTTTCATTGAAAGTAAATGATAGAGTCCCATTCCATCTGCCGCGAGAAGAAGGCCTCCGGTGGTGAATGCCAATTTCTTGTGAATCTCCATCGCCTTGTATTGACGATCAGTAAATCGGGTGTACTCTTTGTTAAGCGCGGTAAAATTGGAATCTAAAAGGCGATACTGATTTTGAAGAGAGTCGTTATTTACCGTTGAACGGGTTTGCTCGAGTAGAATTCCAGATGTATCTGTAGTGACAACAGAGTCTTGAGCGAAGATAATTTCAGATAAACCGATGATGCCGAATACGAGAAGTCTCATACATGCATTTGAAAATTTCACAACACCCTCACTGGTTACTGTTCGTGGTAATTTCTGGTAGTTTTGAGAGGTAAATCTATATTCAATTGTGAATAGTTGCTAGTGTTTCTTAAAGTATCATTTGGTCAATAATGGTATAGTAGAATTGT
>DYSA01000331.1 GCA_020726425.1 Fibrobacter succinogenes
GGCGGCTCCGGCTTCTTTCAACCGGACGGATTTCCTGCTTTGCAGGGCAAACAAAGAATGGGAAAGTTTCCTTTCCCGTTCTATCAAATCAACTCAAATACCGTTGTCTCGGTGTATCTAACAGCCTCTCTCGTTTCACATGTTCTGGTGCCGAAGTGCCAGAATCAAGTTCAAATTGAGCGAGCAGTTCATTCAGTACTTGGGCTTGAGCGGAGAGTTCTTGCGCCATCGCGGCTGTTTCTTGAGCAGTTCCTGATGTTTTCTGGGTTACGTGTTCAATCGCCCCGATTTTCTCACTGATCCCTTGAATTCCACCCACTTGACTGAGAGCAGCCGTTGAAATCTCTTCCAGGGATGAATTGATTTTATCCACCCCGGTGACAATCTCTTTCAACGAACTGCCGGTCTGAACCGCAATGAGTATCCCATTCTGCACCTTACTGTTTGAATCTTCAATCAGCACGGCGGTCTCTTGAGCTGCTTTTGCGGAACGCGAAGCCAACGTGCGAACTTCATCGGCGACCACGGCAAATCCTTTTCCGTGTTGCCCTGCCCGTGCAGCTTCAACTGCAGCGTTAAGTGCTAACAAGTTTGTCTGGAAAGCAATGTCATCAATCGTTTTAATGATTTTTTTAATGGCATCACTGGAGTGTTTAATCGCTTCCATTGCCGTGTTCAGATCATTCATCTGAGCATTTCCGGTATCGGCAATCGAATTTACTTTGGCGGAATATTGTCGCGCATCTCGAGCCTTGTCAGCACTCTCTTGCGTTTCCGCAGAAAGTGTTTTCATGGCTGAAATAACGTGCTGAATACTCTGCATCTGATCCGACGCACCCATGGAAAGATCTTGACCAGAATTAGAGAGACTCTGCGATACATCACTTACCTGTGAAGACATCTGGCGAACACTCATCAGCGTTTCATTCACATGTTCTATCATATCGCGAAGTGAATGACTCAGTTCATCTTTTGACGAACGGGATTTGGGAAGTTCGTTCCACACTCCTTCTGCCATCGAACTGGTAAGTTTCACTATGTCATTCTCTGCTTCTACTAACTTTTTCATCGCACCAGCCAGAAGTGACATTTCGTATGATTTCTCCACGGAAGCAAACTGTTCATCCACATCAATGGAAATATTTCCCTGTTCAGCAACAGCCGTAACGAGATCAATTCCTCGACGAATCGGCGTAATAACGACCTTTTTCAGAATCATATTAATCGTCACAGCAATCAGAATATTCAGCAAAATCGTGAGAAAGACAAATCCCACAACCATACGAAGAACCTTTGTTGCTAACTCCTTTTTGAACTCCGCTTTGCTTTCAAGAAGTCGATACTGATCAATGGAAATTTTTAACGTTCCCACAAGCTGTTCCACACCAAGCTTTTTGGGATCTGTTTTAATCTCCCGATCAATCACCATAATGCTGTCTGATTTTGCCGGTTCTTCTTCAAGAATTACTTGCTTACCCGTCGGATCGAGAATTTCGATCTTGATTACATCCTCATCAGCAAGAAGTTCCGTGGCGATTGTTTTCAGTGTGAACATATCAAATCCCATCACCAATTCCGGCGTGATTTTTGATGTGAGGTTCCCCAAAAGTTCACCCTTGTTCGCATAGTTCAACCGCAACTGCTCTTCTTGTTGAACAACCAATTTTCTAACATCATTTTGATTGATCACGAATACGAGAGTAAACGTGATCACCAAAAGAACCGTCAAAACAATGGTAGAACTGAGAGTAAATCGAAGCGCAAGTGTCTGTTCTTTACTCATCTTTTCTCCTTATTGTACTGAAATTACTTTTACCGCATCGGTAACCGATGCTTTTGCAACATAGCCGATCGCTCCGGGAATCGAAGAGACCACTCCTAAAACAGCAGCATCACTTCGCTGAATCATAGGGGCTGAACCCAATCCTTTAATCTGCTGAGCGACCCAAAATTCCTTGTACGCTTCCGGAGACTGAGCGACCACATCGGTAAGAAACGCTTTCGCCGTGGCAGAACTCATATCCTGATTAATCGGAACCGCTACTTTTCCTCCGAAATCTTTCATTTTTCCGGTAAAGAGGCGTTTCAGGGTTGCCTTATCGATTGATGCGGTGGCATTACTTTTATTGACCACAACCACATAATCACCGGCAAAGGAGAGAACCGCTGTTGTACAAATAAGCAGAGCTGATAGTATCATTTTTTTCATCGGTTCCTCCTTAAAATGCCATACTAAATTGAAGATTAAGCTGTCCCGCATCGAAAGCATCCTGATTGTTTTCATAAATCCCCCGAGTGATCACATCGGCAAAGGAGTATTCAAGTTTTACAATGTAGTTGGTGTAGAGTCTAAGATTTACACCGGTTACATAGGTCTGGAATCCATCGATAACACTTCCGGGAGTTTTCGTATTTGCTCCCCCGAGGAATGTTCCTTCGTTGTTATCCGCACCTTCCTGCATTACCCGTTCATACATAAAATACGGAGTGATATTTGCATTCTCTCCCATGCCGATTTTATACGAAGCGAGTCCATAGAAACCAGTTGTTTTTGTCAGACTGTCACTCTTGAGTTGGTTTTTAATTCTCTGCTGATTGAATTCAGTTTGAAGAGAAAACCGTTGAATATCCAGAACCGCATCAAGGCCGAAGACGTTTTCACGCGCTTTTGCCTTTTCGACGACTTCATAGCTGTGGTTGTCCGGAAGCAGTGCTTGAGCTGCGACATACTCACCAATGCGTTTTTCAATATGCGCTTTAATGTCGGTAGAGAGCATCTGTTTTTGAGCAACAAGACCGGCAGCCTCTTTTGCCGCATCCGCCGCTGTCTGAGTGACATCAATATTCACAATACGCTGACGATACTCTTGATTTTGCATTCCCGTAAATCCTGAAGCACCCAATTTCAAGCCCGCTGCCACGGGAAGATTGAACGAAAGGTTTCCTCCCACTGCGAGATCTTTTGGGGTTTCTATGCTGAGTGCATTATGGGATTTATCGGTGTTGTGAATACGACCGGCGGAGACATACGCTTTATAATCGAAATCCGCATCGCCAATGTATCCGCGACCGTGTTCCATTACCCCTATCTGCGATTTGGGGAAAATTGCCACGAGGCCCGTTTGGAATGGCTGTTTTACCGTAAGAATTACCGGTGAACCGTGATCCACATTCCACACGCCGGCAGGAGTAATAAATTTACCCGCACGAAGATTTGACTTATCATTAAACTGCACTTCCATCCACGCGCGTTCAACCGAGAATGATCCCCAGTCATACACGAGTCCTTCAAGAGCGCGAATTTCAGAGTTGCCCGGCTGCACTTCACCGTCAGCCTTCTTAAGTAGTTCGTATGATTTAATCGACACTCATTGTATATTAATAAAATGAGA
>DYSA01000332.1 GCA_020726425.1 Fibrobacter succinogenes
ATCCCTTAATCCCTTAATCCCTTAATCCCTTAATCCCTTAATCCCTTAATCCCTGAATCCCTGAATCCCTGAATCCCTTAATCCCTTAATCCCTTAATCCCTGAATCCCTGAATCCCTTAATCCCTGAATCCCTGAATCCTCTTACAAAAAAGGCACCTTCGAGAAGATGCCTTTACAATCGAGGGAGAACGATTCTTATCGCTTGTCAATCTCCACAAAAGAACGGAGATCCGGGCCCACGTAGATCTGACGAGGACGGAAGATTCTGCTCTTGTTGTCGATGAACTCTTTCCATTGAGCGATCCATCCGGGAAGACGACCGATCACGAACATAACTGTGAGCATGTTCGTGGGGATTCCCAAGGCGCGGTAGAGAATACCGGTGTAGAAATCGATATTTGGATAGAGTTTGCGTTCGATGAAAAACTCATCGGAAAGCGCAGCTGCTTCGAGCTTGCGCGCAATATCGAGAAGGGGATCGTTGATTTCGCGACTGCTAAACAGTTCGTCGACCAACTCTTTTGCCAGTTTTGCACGGGGATCGTAGTTTTTGTAGATCGCGTGACCAAATCCCATAAGGCGGAATGCGTTGTCGCGATCTTTCGCCATGCCGATATACTTCTGAACATCACCGTCATCGGCCATGATATTTTCAAGCATTTCCACCACCGCTTGGTTTGCACCACCGTGAAGTGGTCCCCAGAGCGCACAGATTCCCGCAGAGATCGCCGCGTAGAGATTTGCTTTTGCAGAACCGATTAGTTTTACCGCTGTGGTTGAACAGTTCTGACCGTGATCAACGTGAAGGATCAACAGTTTGTCGAGAATTTTCGCGTACAGCGGATCGATGTGATACGGTTTTACGGAACTGTCAAACATCATATTGAGGAAATTCGAGCAGTAGTTCAGATCGTGGCGAGGATAGACCAACGCCTGTCCTTTAGATTTTCGATATGAAAATGCCGCAATGGTGCGCACTTTTGAAACGAGTCTCGCCGCAGTAATATCGAAAGATTGATCTTTCGTATCTTCGAGGTCTGGGTAGAAACTGGAGAGCGAAGTTACCATTGCCGCAAGGATCGCCATGGGGTGACCATTGCGCGGGAATCCGCTAAAGAAATGGTGCATATCTTCGTCAATGAGTGAATGTTCATTGAGATAGGAACTGAAGGCGGTCAACTGGTCGCGAGTGGGAAGTGATCCGTGAACCAACAAATAGGCGACTTCACGGAACGAACAGTTGTGTACAAGATCTTCGATATTGTACCCGCGAATGCGCAGTTCACCCTGTTCTCCATCAATATGAGTAATGTTGCTGATCGACGACGCGGTATTTGAAAAACCGTTGTCGAAGGTGATATAGCCGGTCTCGGCACGAAGGCGGGAAATGTCTATTCCGTTGTCTCCATCACTGCTCTCGATAATCGGCAGTTCAATTTTTTTGCCGTTCACTTCGAGAGACGCGTAGTTCGATTCACCCATTGATACTCCATCATTCAGAACTGTTACTAACCTTTCAAAAGGCTAGAGAATATATTTTCTGCTCAATCAAATAAACTAGGTAAAGCCGTTCCTAAGGACGAAGAAATGATTACAAAAGAAGAAGCACTGGCGTACCACAGCGAAGGTCGTCGCGGGAAGATCGAAGTCATTGCGACAAAACCATGCAAAACTCAAAAAGATCTCTCACTTGCGTACACTCCCGGCGTTGCTGAACCATGTCTTGAAATTCAAAAAGATCCTTCGAAAGCTTCACTATATACTGCACGGAGCAATCTCGTCGGCGTGATCACCAACGGAACGGCAGTTCTCGGTCTTGGAGACATCGGCGCGTTGGCGGGTAAGCCGGTTATGGAAGGAAAAGGAATTCTGTTCAAGAGATTTGCGGACATCGATGTGTTCGACATTGAACTTGATTGCAAAGATTCTGACAAACTCATCGAAGCGATCGCCATGATGGAACCGACCTTTGGCGGAATCAATCTGGAAGATATCGGCGCGCCTGAGTGTTTCTATATCGAAGATGAACTGAAAAAGCGGATGGGAATCCCCGTTTTCCACGATGACCAGCACGGAACGGCGATCATTTCTGCGGCGGGACTTCTCAACGGAGCGGAGATTCAGGGGAAAAAACTTGAAGATATGAAAATCGTATTCTCTGGCGCCGGTGCGGCTGCTCAGTCGTGTGCGGCTCTCTATATCGCTCTGGGGTGTAAAAAAGAGAACGTCATGTTGTGTGATTCCAAAGGGCCAATCTACAACGGTCGCGAAGATGTTCCGGGAACGCGTAAAGAGATGTTCTCCATTGACACCGATGCACGTTCACTGGCGGATGCGCTTGTGGGAGCGGATATGTTCGTGGGTCTTTCAAAAGCGGGTGTCTGTTCAAAAGAGATGGCTTCGAAAATGGCTGATCGTCCATTGATCTACGCAATGGCAAATCCAAATCCGGAAATTTCTTATGTCGATGCAAAAGAGGCAAAACCGGACTGTATCATGGCGACTGGTCGCTCGGATTATCCGAATCAGATCAACAACGTACTTGGATTCCCGTTCATTTTCCGCGGCGCTCTCGATGTTGAAGCAACTTGTGTGAACGAAGAGATGAAACTCGCGGCCACTCACGCTCTGGCGAATCTCGCGAAGGCGGGGAATGTTCCCGCTGAAGTGTGCGCGGCGTATGGTGTCGATTTACTTGAGTTTGGCCCTGATTATATCATTCCAAAACCACTTGACCCGCGCGTTCTTGTTGAAGAATCAATCGCCGTGGCAAAAGCGGCGTGTGACTCTGGTGTGGCGAAAGCGCCGATCACCGACTGGGATGGGTATCGCAAACATCTCGAAGCACTTTCTCTGAAAATTCAGGGATAAGTTTCGTTTCAGTTGAAAATGTGAAGGTCGTCTCTGCTAGAGGCGACCTTTTTTTCTGATTGTCTCTTATTGTTTCGGTGTGGACGAGTACGAATCTGGTCAATGATCTTGCTAAATGGCAATCCGTGTTAGCCGGTTCATTATGTTCACCTGCTTTTCATAAAGTACAATTCATTCACACCGGAGCAATAAACGAAAATGTAACTATTCAGGAACTTTACAATCAATGAACTTGGCATAAACAGTCGTAACAAGTTTCCAGACCTGTTACGCACTGCATGAGGCTCCAGCCTCACAGTCGTGACGCGAGGCTGGAGCCTCGAACGCGGCATTCCAAGCGAGGAAGCTTGGAACGAGTTCGAAAATGACCAATCCACAAATTTGGCGGACTCATTTTTAAATGAAAATGACCAATCCACAAATTTGGCGGACTCATTTTATACGAAAATGATCAATCCACAAAAGTGGATCGCTCATTTTAAACGAAAATGACCAATCCACAAATTT
>DYSA01000020.1 GCA_020726425.1 Fibrobacter succinogenes
GAAAACAATAGTGAAAGCGAGAAAATAATGAATCAATACGACATAGCCATTATTGGCGGTGGTTTTGGCGGGATTAGCCAAGGAATCTTCCTGCAAAAGTGCGGATATAAAACCGTAATACTCGAACGAACAGCCCTCCCTGGTGGAGTTGCCACAGTGTGGAGAAGAAAAGGTGAATACATATTTGATGGTGCAACTAACTGGCTAGCCGGTTCTGCTCCATCGGCAAACCTCTATTTTCTACTAAAAGATATTATTGAATTTGACAAACTTATAATGATAGATCCTGAAGAATTCATTCAAATCGAGCATGATGGTGAAACACTGACACTGTACAACGACCTACCACGCCTAGAAAATGAACTTCTTAGAATCTCACCTGAAGACAGTAAACACATTGCGTCATTTATTGAAGCAATAAAACTTGCGGGAACATTTGGAATACCCTTTGAAACACCTCCAGAAATCATGACAATTCCACAGAAATTAAAGTTCGTTGTCGATAATTTCACATTCATAAAATTCTTTTCAAAATGGAAAAAAATCTCCATTGAAGAGTTTGCCAATGGTTTTAAATCACAAAAACTAAAAGAACTCTTCAAACTAATATTTCCCCATCATCCATTCTTTTCAATCTATGCAGTTATTACAACAATCGCCTGGATGTCCCAAAAAGCAGGTGGATACCCCGTTGGTGGTGGCGAAAAAC
Source organism: Fibrobacter succinogenes (assembly GCA_020726425.1). Taxonomy (GTDB): domain Bacteria; phylum Fibrobacterota; class Chitinivibrionia; order Chitinivibrionales; family Chitinivibrionaceae; genus JAIFMU01. The sequence continues at coordinate 710 of DYSA01000020.1, forward strand.
TTCTCGATGTTATGATCGATACCTATCGCAAGAATGGCGGGGAATTCAGATTGAATAGCGAAGTAGATGAAATTTCCATTGCTAACAACAAAGCTAATGGAGTGCTTCTTACAAATGGAGAACACATATCGTCAAATCGAGTAATTTCCACTGCAGACGGCAAACTGACAATTGAAAACCTTCTCAAAAATAAATATCGTCATAAAGAGATTGAACAACTCCTCAATTCAAATGCAATTACGTATCCTGGATTAATTCAAATATCTTTCGTAACAAACAAAATTTTCGGTCATTTACCACACAAACTCAACATAGACTTCGATACACCACTTCGAGTTGGCAAAACAGAGATGTCGGCTGATATGATGATTAGAACATGTCCACCTGAAAGTGGTCTATCTCCGGAAGGTACGACAACTTTTGTTATCCATATAAGAGTGTCAGACACTGAATACTGGAAGGATCTGCGAGCATCTGATAGAGATCTCTACAAACAAGAAAAACTTCGTATTTCCGAAGCTATAAGAAAATCCCTCAAAAATAGATTTGGAGAATTCACAGAACTTTACATTGATACGGCAACACCTGCTACCTATGAGCGCTATTCCAAAGCATATCGTGCATCATATCAGGGTTGGGCACCAACACCAAAACTCATTGGCAAAAATCTTAAAAAGAGATTCAAAGGCCTCAAGAATTTTTATATTGGTGGTCAATGGGTATGGCCTGCGGGAGGAATCCCCGGTGTAGTGAGAGTATCTCGACATATTACTCAGATTATTTGTAAAGAAGACGACAGACCATTTTTATAAGCCACAAAATTTATGGCTCTCTTCACAATGAAGAGAGCCTTAAACAAAAAAGGGCCAACTAAAAAGTCAGCCCATATATAACAGTAGTGCTATTGCTTATTCAGCATCAACATCTACTGGTTCATTTGCAGAAACACGATCCACAAGTTCAATAATCGCCATCTCGGTGTTATCACCGCGACGAGGACCAAGCTTGAGAACACGAGTATATCCACCATTGCGGTCTTTATAACCAGCAGCAAGATCGTTCACAATTTTCATAATGAGATCTTTGTTCTTAACTGTACGAGAAATAAGACGGATACCATGAAGGTCGCCTTTTTTTCCGTAACTGATAAGACGTTCTACTACAGCACGAACTTCTTTAGCTTTAGGAAGCGTAGTTCTGATTCTTTCATGCTCAATAATGGACATCGCCATATTGTTCAGCATAGCTTTTCTATGGCTAGCTGTACGATTAAGCTTTCTTCCAGCTTTCAAATGACGCATTTTTATCCTACTCTTTCTTGATATCTCGAAATTACTCGTTACCCAGAATCTTGTCAACATCCATACCGAATGACAGACCATAATTCGACAGTACCTGGTTTAGCTCAATAAGCGATTTACGACCGAAGTTCTTATACTTCAACATGTCGACTTCCTGGTTACGTACGAGGTCTGCAAGAGTACGAATATTGGCAGCACGAAGACAGTTGTTCGAACGAACAGAAAGTTCAAGTTCATCAATTCTCAAAAGGAGAAGAGAACGAACTTTTTCTGTTTTCTCATCAACAACTTCTTCTTCGAGCGATTCAAACTGTGCTTTTACATTGATCAGCTGATCAAGGTGATCATACATAATTTTTGCTGCATAAGACACGCTCTCTTCAGGAGAAAGAGATCCATCTGTCCAAACATCAAGAATAAGCTTATCAAGTTCAGCACGTTGACCGACACGGGTATTCTCAACTGTATAATTCACTTTGAGAACAGGGGAGTAGATTGAATCGATTGGAATAAAACCGATTTCCGCATCTTCTCGTCTATTGTTCTCCGCTGACACATACCCTTTACCATCACCAATGTACATGGTAAGAGTTGAGTTTGCATCTTCGTTAATTGTTGCAATAACCAATTCAGGATTGAGTATTTCCACGTCAGGATTTGGTTCAATATCTCCTGCCGTAACAACACCTTTACCCTTAAGATTTAACTTAAGAGTTGTAGAATTGTCAGAAATCAGTTTCAAGCGAAGTTTTTTAACATTAAGAATAATGTCTGTGACATCTTCACTGATACCTTTTACTGTGGAATATTCATGAGCTGCACCGTCAAGTTTAATGCCGGTTACTGCAGCCCCCTGAAGAGAAGAGAGCAACACACGACGAAGACTATTACCGAGGGTATGTCCCCATCCACGTTCGAGCGGTTCAACGATAATTTTACCGTAGTTATTAACTTCAGACTTTGATTCAAGCTGAAGTCCTTTCGGCATTAACAGAGATTTCCACTTCATTTATTACATACTCCCTTAGTTCTCAACAGTAGTTTGGTTCAATTAGATACGACGGCGTTTCGGCGGTCGACATCCGTTGTGAGGTATTGCAGTGAAGTCTTTAATAGTAGTTACTTTAAGACCAGCTGCTGCTACAGCACGAATCGCACCTTCGCGACCGTTACCGGCACCACGCACATGAACCTCAACTTTACGCATACCTGCATCATAAGCAGCCTTTGCAGCGTCTTCAGCAGCGAGCTGAGCAGCAAATGGAGTACTTTTACGAGAACCTTTAAAACCGCTTTTACCCGGAGTTCCCCAGCAGATAACATTTCCCTCTTTATCAGAGATATTAACAATAGTATTATTGAAAGTTGCACGAATGTGCACAACGCCTTCAGCAGGCGCTTTCAATTTTTTCTTTGTATTGTTATTATTGGTTTTAGCCATTATATACCTATTACCCGGTGAATCAATTTACTTCTTCTTGTTCGCTACAGTTTTCTTACGACCCTTGCGAGTACGTGCATTGGTCTTCGTTTTCTGACCACGACAAGGAAGGCCATGTTTATGGCGTTCACCGCGGTAGCAACCAATGTCCATAAGGCGTTTAATGTCCATACGAACTTTAGTACGAAGGTTACCTTCAATTGTATACTCAGCATCGATAATCGTACGAATCTTATCAAGGTCTGCTTCAACAAGATCTTTAATTCTTGTATTTACATCAATGCCTGCTTTTTCAAGGATCTTCTTAGCAGAAGGCTTTCCGATTCCAAGAATATATGTAAGCGAAATTTCTGCACGCTTATTATCAGGAATATCTACACCAGCTACACGAGCCACATTATCTCCTTTTTAAGAAACCGAGGATTAACCCTGACGCTGTTTATGGCGAGGGCTTTTACTGCAGATAATACGGACTACACCTTTACGTCTTACGACTTTACAGTGGTCACAGATTTTTTTAACAGAAGCGTGAACTTTCACGATATGCTCCTTATTACTTGTACCTATACGTTATTCTGCCGCGAGTAAGGTCATAGGGAGATAATTCTACCAACACCTTATCGCCAGGAAGGATACGAATATAGAACATTCTCATTTTTCCAGAGATGTGAGCATCAATCACATGACCGTTTTCGAGCTCAACCTTAAAGTTAGCATTGGGGAGAGACTCCACAATTTTACCTTCAACCTGAATTGATTCTTGTTTAGCCATTTATTGACACCCTATCCGATTCTTCCTTTTAACACACCTTTTTTCATGAAACCGCTGTAATTACGGCTCTGCAAATGCGACTCAATCTGCTGCAACGTATCAAGTGCCACACCTACTACAATAAGAACACTAGTTCCGCCGAAGAAAAAGGTTACTTCTAACGAACCCATCAGAATAAAGGGAACAACTGCTATAAGTGCAAGAAATATTGATCCTGGAAGAGTAATATACTCAAGGATCTTTTGCAAATAATCAGCTGTATCTTTACCTGGTTTGATACCTGGAATGAAGCCACCTGAGCGTTTCAGGTTTTCAGCGATATCAACGGGCCTAAATATAATAGCTGTATAAAAATATGTAAAGAAGATAATCAAAATTGCAAAAAGGGTCGCATAGCCAGCAGAGCCGGGTTTAAACACTCTTCCAATTTCAGAAACAAACTCAACATTTTTAAATACTTCAGCAAGGAAACCCGGAATCATCATCAACGATGACGCGAAGATAATTGGGATAACACCTGCCATATTTAATCTGAGTGGAAGTACCGTAGTTTGTCCTTCACTCATTTTTGATCCAACCATCTTCTTTGGAGTCTGAATTGGGATTTTACGTGTGGCTTGATACATCCAAACAATGAATGCTGTCATTCCAAGTACAATCGCAACAACAATCATTTCTACAAAGGGATGTCGAGTGCCTTCCATTACGCTTCTTATTTCAGATATAACAGAACTAGGGAAAGCCGCTACGATACCAACAAGAATCAACAGTGAGATTCCGTTACCAATACCTTTGGCTGTAATCTGTTCACCTAACCACATAACAAAGACTGTTCCAGTGGTTAAAGCGATAATAGTAAGAATTGTGAATGGAACACCTGAAAGAGACGGAAGTACTGCAGAAAGCCCTGTACTTGTTCGAATAGATTGAAGCCAGTTTGCAATAAACAGAGCCTGAATGGCAGCAATTAAAAGAGTACCATAGCGGGTAAGCTGAGTAATCTTTTTTCTACCGTCAGCACCATCACGCTGAAGCTTATGAAAATACGGGAAAACAGTTCCGAACAACTGAATAATAATAGATGCGCTAATATATGGCATGATCCCAAGAGCGAATATCGCTACACGCTGAAATGCACCACCTACAAACATATCTACCATATCAAATAGTCCGCCACTACCCGTACTTGACATTTCATCAAAAAATTGACGAAGTGCTTCAGGATTAATACCGGGCGTGGGAATATATGCCCCCGCCCGGTAAATAAGAATCATTGCAAGAGTAAACAGTAGCTTCGATCTAAGCTCCGGTACTTTGAATAAATTCTTAAATGTTTCAAGCACGAGTAATTACCTCTGCGTTTCCATTTGCGACAGCAATCTTTTCAGATGCCGATTTTGAAAAAGCGTGCGCCTTAACGGTAACAGCTTTATCAATAGAACCATCTCCGAGAACTTTAAGAAGCCCTTCAACAGAGTTGATTTTGCCATTTGCAAAAAGAACTTCAGCATCAATAATACTTGCAACAGAAGCAACATCATTAATGTCGCTTACATTCACAACTTGATACACTTTTTTGAATACATTTGTGAAACCGTGTTTCGGTACGCGACGAATAAGTGGAAGCTGTCCACCTTCAAAATACAGTTTCTGCGAATAACCACTGCGCGATTTTGCACCGTTGTTACCACGTCCAGCTGTATGTCCTTGACCAGAAGCCTGACCACGTCCGATACGTTTTCTGTTTTTCCGAGAACCCTCAGCGGGTTTAAGGTCTTTTAATGTAAGCATTATTATCCCTCAATCTCTTCAACAGTTACAAGGTGGATAATTTTGTTAACCATGCCGCGAATTGCTGGCTGATCTTCATGAATTACCGACCCATTCATTTTTTTGATTCCGAGAGCAACAAGAGTACGCTTCTGTTTGAAGCTATAGTCGATTGCGCTCCGTACTTGAGTAACTTTTATTTTTGCCATTTGTTAAGCCTCACGCCTTTCTCAAAGCTGAAATCTCATCGCGTGTCTTAAGAGTTTTAAGACACTCAAGAGTTGCTTTCGCAGAGTTATGAGCATTACGTGAACCAAGACATTTGGTAAGAATATTTTTTACTCCAGCAAGTTCCAAAACAACACGTGCAGCACCACCGGCAATAACTCCGGTACCAGCTGCAGCTGGTTTCAAGAACATGTACCCTGCTCCGAATTTTCCGTATACTTCATGTGGAATTGTTCCATCAACAAGCGATACTTTAACAAGATTGCGCTTAGCGTTATCAACAGCTTTGCGAATCGAATCAGAAACTTCGTTAGCCTTACCAGTCCCAAGACCGATAGTGCCATTCTCATCACCTACGGCAACAAGAGCAGAGAAACCGAAACGGCGTCCACCCTTAACCACTTTTGAAACGCGGTTAACAACAATAAGGCGATCCTGAAGTTCAGTGTCTTCGTTCTGCTTTACTGTAATTTCATTATTAGCCAAGAATTACTCCTCTAATTAGAACTCGAGACCACTCTCGCGGGCAGAATCAGCAAGAACCTTGATACGATTGCCCTTGTAGAGAAAGCCGTTTCTGTCAAAAACTACACTCTTAATGCCGATGGCAATTGCCTTTTCAGCGATCTTTTTACCAACGAGTTCAGAAATCTCAACCTTGTTTTTACCTACAGTTTCGATTTCTTTGTCAAGGCTACTAACAGCACAAAGAGTCTTACCGTCGATATCATTGATAATCTGAACAGAAATATTCTTATTGCTTCTAAACACCGTCAGACGAGGTCTTGCAGCAGTTCCTGAAACTTTCTTCCGGACTCTGAAAGCTCTCTTCTCTCTCAATGCTACTTTATTGATACTCATCAAGATACCTTCAATTATTTCTTGTTAGATTTACCGGCTTTGCGTACAATAAATTCATCACTATAACGAATTCCTTTACCTTTATAAGGCTCAGGCATACGAATAGAACGAATTTCTGCAGCTACCTGTCCAACCTGCTGTTTGTCGATGCCTTTTACGGTGACCTTGTTGGTACCTTCAACTTCAAATTCGATCCCAGCAGGAGCGACATAAAGAATCGGGTGAGAGTAACCGGCAATAACAGTAAGTTTTTTACCTGCAAGTGTAAGACGGAAACCTACTCCTTCAATAAGAAGAGATTTCTGATAACCGTTGCTTACACCAATAACCATGTTTTTAATAAGAACTGAAAGAAGTCCCCATTTTGCCCATAGTTCTTTTGCTTCTGACTCAGGTGTAACAACAACCTGGTTTTCAGCTACGGATACTGTATATCCGCCAAATATTTCCTGACTCAGCTCACCTTTCGGTCCTTTTACAGTAACAGTCTTATCAGAGACAGTTACTGTAACATTACCAGGAAGTTCAATCGGTTTTTTTCCAAGACGAGACAAAGTAATCTCCTAAATCTTTAGCAATTACCAAACTTTTCCGATCAACTCACCACCGATATTGCCTTTACGACATTCGTGGTCAGTCATAATCCCTTTTGATGTAGAGACAATACAAATACCCATACCATTCAAGATACGTGGAAGTTCACCAGCAGTCGAATATACTCGACGTGAAGGCTTACTTAAACGTTGGATATCCTGAATAGAGGATTTTCTGTCTTCATTATACTTAAGAAGAATTTTGATCTCACCTTGTGGACCTTCTTCTACAAAAGCATATTTGGCAATATAACCGTTATCAAACAGAAGTTTAGTAATATCTTTTTTAATCTTTGAAGCAGGGATGGTAACTGCACGTTTTTCCGCTCTGAAACCATTCCGGATCAAAGTAAACATATCCGCAATCGGATCTGTAATCATACCAGTTTCTCCTTACCAGCTTGCTTTCACAACGCCGGGAATCATACCCTGACTTGCCAATTCTCTGAAGCAAATACGGCAAATACCGAATTTGCGCATATATCCCCGCGGTCTACCACAACGACGACAGCGATTATATCCGCTAACATCGAATTTTGGTGTCCGTTTACATTTTTCAACAAGTGACTTTTTCGCCATTTTCTACTCTCTTTACTTCCGGAAAGGCATTCCGAGTTTGGTCAGCATAAGCTTCGCACCCTCATCATTACCCGCAGTCGTACAGATATTAATCTGAAGACCGAGGATGTTTGAAATTCTATCACGGTTAACTTCAGGAAATACAAGATTTTCCTTAAGACCGAAACTGTAGTTACCACGGCCGTCAAAAGATTTCTTCGGTACACCGCGGAAATCTTTTTCACGAGGAAGAGTAACACAGATAAGACGATCAAGGAATTCCCACATTTTACTTCCACGAAGAGTTACCATAGCACCAATGGGCATACCTTCACGAAGTTTAAAATTAGAAATTGACTTTTTGGCTTTAGTGGTAACTGGTTTTTGACCAGTGATCTGAGCAAGAGTATATTCTGCATCTTCGATATACTTTTTGTTCTGAACTGCTTCACCAACACCCATATTAATCACAATTTTATCAAGCTTTGGCACTGCCATGATATTAGGAAGTCCAAGCTCATCCTTCAAGGAAGTACGGATTTCTCCATTGTACTTCTCAAGAAGGCGCGGATTTTTTGTTGCTACTGAACTCAATCTACCTGCTCCTTGGATTTCGTTGAAATACGCACTTTTTTACCATCAGCAAGTAACTTTGATCCAATTCGAGTAGGTTCGTTAGTCTTACGATCAACGAGCATTACATTCGAAACATGGATAAAAGCTTCTTTTTGGATAATGCCACCCTGAGGATTACGGTGTGAAGGTTTCTGATGTTTTTTAACAACTTTAACGCCTTCAACTTTTATCTTGCTGTTTTTTGAATCAACTGCAAGAACTTTACCGGTTTCACCCTTGTTATCACCAGAAATGACTTTAACTTCATCGCCTTTTACGATACGAAACGACATAGCATCTCTCCTTAAAGCACTTCGGGTGCAAGTGAAACAATACGCATGAACCCTTTTTCACGGAGCTCACGAGCTACAGGGCCAAAAATACGGGATCCACGGGGCTCACCGTTATCATTGATAACAACAGCTGCGTTATCACTGAAACGAATGAGCGAACCGTCTTTACGACCGAATTCTTTGGCAGTACGAACAACTACAGCCTTCTGTACGGAACCCTTCTTGATATTAGAAGAAGGGATTGCGTCTTTCACAGCAACTACAATAACATCACCAACTCTGGCGTACTTGCGTTTAGAGCCACCAAGGACTTTAATACACTGTACTTCTTTTGCACCAGAGTTATCGGCTACTTTAAGTCTAGTTTCTACCTGAATCATTTATTCCTCAACAATAATTGACTATTTGGCTTTTTCGATGATTTCAACAAGACGCCATCTTTTCGTTCTGGAAAGAGGTCGAGTCTCCATAATTCTCACCGTATCACCAATGCGGCAATCGTTATTCTCGTCATGCGCTTTGTACTTCTTATTAAGACGTACAATCTTTCCATACTTCGGATGCACAACCTGACGCTGAACATTTACGACGATAGTCTTGTCGGCTTTTTCACTAACAACGACACCGCTTCTAGTCTTTCTGAAGTTTCTTTCTGACATTAATCAACTCCACTTAGCATACTAAGCTTTTAGCATTCAAAACAGTTTTCACTCTGGCGATATCACGACGAACCGCACGGAGCATAAGACGATTTTCCAACTGTCCCATTTCAGCCTGAAAACGAAGATTGAAAAAACTCTCTTCAAGCTCGTTTACTTTCGCTTTCAGCGCATCAACAGAAAGTTCTTTCAGTTCTGCTGCTTTCATTATACTTCCTTAACATCAAGCTCAATGTAACTGGTTTTAATGGGAAGCTTAAACTGAGCAAGACGCATCGCATCTTTCTGCAGTTGTTTATCCGGAGCACCAGCCATTTCAAACAAAATAGTGCCGGGGCGTACAACAGCAACCCAATACTCAGGCGAACCTTTACCTTTACCCATACGAGTTTCGGCAGGGGTTTTCGTAACGGCCTTATGAGGGAACACACGAATCCACACTTTAGCACCACGTTTAATCTTACGAGTCATGGCGATACGAGCAGCTTCGATCTGACGGCTAGTTACCCAACCACATTCGAGAGCCTGAATACCGCAATCACCGAAAGCAAGGGTGTTTCCACGCTGCGCTGTTCCTGTCATTCTTCCGCGGTGAGGTTTACGCCATTTTACTTTTCTAGGGGAAAGCATTAGTTATCCTTTCAATAGTAAACTGAATTAGTTATTACTATTCTCATGAAGAGAAAGTTTTTCACCTTTACAGATCCACACTTTAACACCGATACAACCATAAGTTGTATGCGCTGTAGCAGTAGCGTAATCAATGTCCGCACGAAGAGTATGAAGAGGAGTTCTTCCTTCTTTAAACGCTTCACTACGGGCAATTTCTGCACCATTCAGTCGTCCACCGATCTGAACTTTAATGCCTTCTGCACCCATACGCATAGCCGTTGAAATCGCTTTTTTGATCGCACGCTTGTAAGAAACGCGACCTTCAACTTGCTTTGCAATATTGTTTGCTACAAGCTGAGAATCAAGCTCAGGTTTTTTCACTTCTTTAACAGAAACGTGAACTTCCTTTTTAGTCTGATGCTCAAGCTCTTTTTTAACTCTTTCAACTTCTTCGCCTTTTTTACCAATCACGATACCAGGACGCGAAGCGTTGATAGTTACAGTAACTTTACGAGCAGTACGAGCGATTTCAATAGATGAAACGCCAGCATTTTCTACACGTTTTTTCAAATACTTACGGATGAGATCATCCTCGATAAGGTAGTCAGCAAAATGATCATCGCTGTACCAATTCGAGAAGCTTGTACGGGTGATACCCAGTCTCAATCCAATAGGATTAACTTTCTGTCCCATTTAATCTCCTCTTACTGTGATACAGTGACGCTAATGTGACACATACGCTTAATGATACGACCCGCACGTCCTTGAGACATAGGGGTGAAACGTTTCAGCACAGGACCCTCATCAACAAAAATCGTCTCCACAATCAAGTTATCAGTGTCTACATTAATATCAGAGTTAACATCTTCAAGGTTAGCAACTGCAGACTTAATAACTTTAGCGACATCACGTGAAACCATTTTCTGTACAGAAAACTGAAGAAGACTAAGAGCTTCCCCAACTTTTTTACCACGTACTTCATCAGCAACGAGGCGGGCTTTCTGAGCAGAAGAGCGAATATACTTCGCAACAGCTTTAGCTTTTAACTCCATCAGATTACCTTTTCGCCTTTTTGTCGCCAGCATGGCCTCTGAATGTACGAGTTGGAGCAAACTCACCGAGTTTGTGCCCAACCATATTTTCAGATACATATACCGGAATGAACTTATTACCATTGTGAACAGAGAAAGTCAAACCAACAAATTCAGGAAGTACCATAGACCGGCGAGACCAAGTCTTGATAATATTCTTTTTGCCAGATTCTTTCATGTCCGCCACTTTTTTAATCAGGTGGCCGTCAACAAACGGTCCCTTTTTAATAGAACGAGCCATTTATAACCCCTCTTACTTTCTTCTCTTAACGATGTACTGCTCAGAAGCCTTCTTAGCTTTACGAGTTTTGAGACCCTTAGCTTTCTGACCCCAAGGAGACACTGGATGACCGCCACCAGACGATTTACCCTCACCACCACCCATTGGGTGATCTACAGGGTTCATCGACACACCACGCTGGTGAGGACGACGACCTTTCCAACGACTACGACCAGCCGAACCACTTACTTCATTAATATGCTCAGGATTTGAAACCTGACCAACAGTAGCCATAAGTGTTTCGCGGAACATGCGCTCTTCACCAGAAGGAAGTTTCATACGAACCATGTGACCGTCTTTCGCCATAATAACAGCAAAAGTACCAGCACTACGGATCATCTGTCCACCTTTACCTTCACGCATTTCAAGATTACTCACCTGGTAACCAAGTGGAATCTCTGCAAGCGGAAGACGATTACCTTCAGCTACTACAACACCTGAACCGACTTCGAGCTTCTGCCCAACAGTCATCTTAGAAGTAGCAAGAACATAGCGGCGTTCACCGTCCATATACTTTACAAGTGCGATATTGGCAGTTCTGTTTGGATCGTATTCGATCGTCTCAACAATACCGACCACACCAATTTTGTTCATCTTGAAATCAACAAGACGATATCTCTGCTTATGACCTCCGCCACGGAACCGAGACGTTGTACGCCCCTGGTTATTCCGTCCACCAGTGCTGTTCTGAACAGCAAGAAGTGGTTTGTACGGCTTATCGGTCGTTACCTGCTCATAGGTATTAGTCTTCTTATACCGCAGAGTAGGGGTGGTAGGTTTGTAGCTTTTGATAGCCATTACAATTCCTTTCCCGTACATCAGACCATTAATAGTTTATAATTACATATCACCAAACTGAGCAATGGTCTGACCATCTTTCAGTTTAACGACAGCTTTTTTCCAGTCAGCTCTTTTACCAAGAAACCGACCCTGTCTCTTCATTTTACCGAGAACGTTCACGGTATTAACAGAAACAACTTCAACACCAAAGATTGCTTCAACAGCTGCTTTAATCTCAGGTTTTGCTGCTTTCTTTGCTACTTTAAAAACAAACTTGTTATCCTCACGGGCAAGAAGGCTTTTTTCAGTTACAGAAGGCACACTGATCACAGAATGGTGAATACTCACTTACTAACCACCTCATCAAGTTGTTTAATAAGATCCTGCGAAACAAAAAGAACTTTCGAAGCCACCAATACGTCAAGCGCATTTACATCTTCAACTGCCTTTACAGACACATTCTTTATATTACGGCCGGACAAATATACATTCCGCTCAGACGCAGGAATTACCATAAGAATCTTTTCTCCAGCAACACCAGCATTACCAAGAACAGACACCATTACGCTGGTCTTTGCTTCAGCCATCTGAAGCCCATCAATAATAGAAACATTCTGTTCAATCGCACGAGCAGAATATGCGCACAAAAGCGCCTTACGACGCATTTTTTTCGTAATATTCTGACGATAGTCACGAGGAACTGGCCCATGAGCCTTACCACCGCGAGCCCAAATTGGAGACGTATTCGAACCAGAGCGAGCTCGCCCAGTTCCTTTCTGACGCCAAGGCTTTCTACCACCACCGCTTACTTCAGAACGACCCTTTGTCTTCGAAGTACCCTGACGAGCATTCGCAAGATAAGCAGTGACCACAGTATGAAGAAGCGCTTCATTTACCTCTACACCAAAAACTGACGCCGGAAGCTCTACTGTCCCAGTAAGGTTTCCGTCAGCACCGTAAAGATTAGCATTCATTTCAACTACCCCAATCAACCTTTAACTTCGTTCTTTTTCACATACACAACACCACCATTTTTGCCCGGGATTGCACCCTTAACAAAAAGAAGGCCTTTTTCCAAATCAGAACCAACAATCTGAACACCACGAATGGTTTTCTGAGTATTACCGTACTGACCAGCCATTTTCAGACCAGGAAAAACACGACCAGGGAACGTCCCCGCACCAAGCGATCCACGCTCACGACGGTTCGTATTACCATGGGTTGCACGACCGATTCTAAACCCGTACTTTTTAACAGTACCAGCAAAACCGCGCCCTTTAAGAGTACCAGTCACATTTACATATACCGTATTTGCGAAGATCTCCAAACCAATTTCCTGTCCAGGCTCCACAGATGCATCTGCAGAAAGAGTAAACTCTTTTATAACCCGAGCAACATCAGCATTATGTTTTTTAGCATGACCAATTGCAGCTTTAGTTGCGTGCTTTTCTTTGCACTTATCAAAACCAAGCTGAACAGCACAGTAACCGTCACGCTCTTCAGTCTTAAGCTGCAATACGACATTTTTACCTGCTTCAATAACAGTAACAGGTGTCGCAACACCAGTTTCCGAATCAAGGAAACGTGTCATACCAACTTTTTTACCTATAAGTCCCTGCATAGTCCCGTATCTCCAGATTGATCAAACTTTAATTTCGACGTCTACGCCAGCTGGCAAATCCAACTTCATAAGCGCATCAACAGTCTGCGGCGTAGATTCAACGATATCAATCAACCGTTTATGTACGCGAGTTTCAAACTGTTCACGTGATTTCTTGTTCACATGAGGTGAACGAAGTACCGTATACACACTTTTCTCCGTAGGAAGTGGAATTGGTCCACAGATACGGGCGCCAGAGCCTTTAGCCGTACGAACGATGTCCGACGCTGACTTGTCAAGTGTAGTATGGTCGAAAGACTTCAGTCTGATTCTAATTTTTTCGCCAGACACAAATTACTCCCTCTAACATTACCTTTATAAAACAGTTTCACCGTGGTGGCACGAATGTTTTTCTAGTTTTAGTCTCTTTTAAAGTAGCAACCCAATAAAAGAACTTTCAAAACAACACCATAGATCGACCAATTAACTTCTCTACAAACGACTTAATTCTTTATGCTACAGCAAAATAGAAATACATCTTATCAATAGATGCGTCCAACGCTTCGTAATATAGCTTCTTCCAGCCGAGAATTGCAATGATCATAATGAGAAAAACTCATTGTGTATGCCGCTCGCCCCTGAGTGATCGACCGAATCGCAGTTGCGTACCCAATCATTTCCGACAGTGGAACCGAAGCATGAACAATCTGTCTTGCTCCTTCAGCATCGACTCCTCGAACTAACCCACGACGAGTGTTTACATCGTTAATGACTGTTCCGACAAACTCTTCCGGAACCACAACTTCTAATTTCATCGCCGGCTCAAGAATAACACCGCCTGCTGAAACGCAAGCTTCCCGGAAGAACAAAGACCCAGCGGCTGTGGCAGCAAGGGGAGTTGCGTTCTCCGTAACAATTGTAATTTTTTCGAGAACAACCCTAATTTGGGTAATCGGGAACCCGCCTTTTTCACCTCCACTCAGAGCAGAGATAACGCCATCTTTTACACCTTTTACAAATTCAGGCGCAACCGAATCCCCCACATTTGAAACAAATTCAAAATCGCCATTTGAATTTGGTTCCACAGTGAGCGTAACATGCAACTGCTGCTCTGTACCAGTGACCAATTGACAAAAATCTTTCGATATTGTAGCCGCTTTTGAAATCGATTCGCGATATGAAACGCGCTGTTTTCCTGTATATATGTCGACATTAAATTCGCGGCGGAGACGATCCAGAAGGATTTCCAAGTGAAGTTCACCCATTCCCGACAGGAGACGCTGACCGGTTTCGCGATCTTCCGATACTTTACACGTCGGATCCTCATCCTGAAGACGATCCAGTGCTTCGAGCATTTTCGGTTCCTGAGCTGAATTTTTTGGTTCTACGGAAATCGAAATCACAGGAAGCGGAAACTCAAGTCCTTCATATACGATCGGATTTTCTTCGTCAGAAAGTGTATCGCCAGTGGTTGTCCATTTCAAGCCCACAACTGCCACGATATCACCAGCATGAAGCTGATCTACCTGCTCGCGCTTATCCGCGTGCATTTTGAAAAAGCGGGTAACCTTCTCTTTTTTGCCGGTACGCGCATTGAGCAAACGACCTTTCGTTGTGGCAGTTCCCGAGTAGACGCGCATGAACGCCAATCGACCCACGTGTTCGTCGCTGGCAACTTTAAACACGATCGCAGAGAACGGATCCGTATCGTTCGAGTGTCTCACTGCAGGAGTTTCACCATCCGCCAATGTGCCATTGATCGTTCCTCGATCCAAAGGAGAAGGAAGGTAATCCACAACCGCATCAAGTAACTGCTGCACCCCTTTATCTCTGAACGAAGATCCACAAATAATCGGGCAAAACTCATCTTTGATAACGGCACTACGGATAACCGACTTGATCATTTCTATCGGAGCGTCGCCTTCTTCAAGCATTTTTTCCATGAGTTCTTCATTATACATAGTGAGTTGATCGATCAACTGCTCGCGATACTCTTCAACTTCATCAACCATATCTGCAGGAATTGCCACTTCGACAACAGTCATTCCCAAGTCATCATTTGAATAGTTGTACGCTTTTCGTCCCACCAGATCAACAACACCTTCGAATGTATCTCCCCGACCGATTGGCAACTGTATCGGCAAGGTGGTGAGTGTCAGTTTCTTTTCGATCATGGCAATAACATTGTAGAAATCAGCGCCTGCTTTGTCCATTTTATTGATGTAGGCGATACGCGGAACCTTGTATTTATCAGCCTGATGCCAAACGGTTTCAGTCTGAGGCTCTACCCCACCCACCGAATCGAACACAGCCACCGCTCCATCGAGAACGCGAAGCGACCGTTCAACTTCGATAGTAAAGTCAACGTGTCCCGGAGTATCGATAATATTGATATCAACATCTTTCCATTTACAGGCGGTTGCTGCCGAGGCAATAGTAATTCCCCGTTCGCGCTCTTGAACCATAAAGTCCATCGTCGTGTTGCCATCGTGAACTTCACCCATTTTGTGAAGAACCCCGGTGTAGAACAGAATGCGTTCGGTGGTGGTTGTTTTTCCGGCATCGATATGCGCCATGATTCCGATATTTCTCAGATTCTCCAGTTTCCCAGCCATGTCAGCTCCTCAATAAATTTTGGTGTGAAAATATATCGCG
>DYSA01000333.1 GCA_020726425.1 Fibrobacter succinogenes
GGGAACGAGTGCTGAAGCGAGTTTTTGTCCCCCACTAACACCTGAGTAGTTACGCTATTCTTTGTTATCGTGAATCTTTTTAAAACTCTCTCGTATTGCAGTGCTCTTCTGATTTTTATCCTGCACTTGATCGGTTGTTGCTTCAAGCGGTTTAGTGATAGTTTCAATTTCTTGAACCATTTGTTTTTCTTGGTTCACTTGAATCATTGGAAGTTGAATCTGTTCATTTTCCTTGTTCTGCATTTTAATAGCATATCGATTAAATGCATTGCGAAATGAGTTGGAAAAATACGTTGCTTGAGTGTTGTAACCCGCTTTGGAGTAATGAACTCTGTCATTCCCGAGAATCCCTTTACTCGCCATATACTCTATTTGGGAATCTTTTCCTAGTTGTTCGTACATATTCCATACCGCATATCCATATATTTCAGCATTTTGAACTATCTGATCAGTATACTCAGAAATGAAGCTGTTTCGTGTGCGATTGCGAAGTTGTGAGGGAGGAGGCGTGGTCACGAGAATCGCGACAGATGGATTAGTCGAGCGAATCGACTGAATCATAGCCAGAAGTTGATTCATAAACTCTTCGCTGGTAACTGCTGAAAAACTTTCATTGGTGCCAAGAGATATGATAATCAGTTCTGGCCGCAAAAGCGGAAGTTGCTGGTAAAAGAGTGGCGTTTTGTTGAAATCAGAACATTTCGAACCATTGATTCCGATGTTGCTGTATACCACACCGGAACTCTCTTTTTCATAGACAAAGCCATTGATAGTACATTCTGCGGGCCCATTTTGTTGCGGTCGAACAAAGAGATGGTTTATCACTGTATCCGAGTGATAAGTAAAGAAATTATGTTCATATTTCATTGGTTTGATATTGTTGTAACCATACGTAACAATACTTTTTGTGGTGGTTTTTTTCTGTTTTGAAGGAATCGAAATGATTTTTCCAACAGAGAGCAGACTCGAAGAAAGGTGATTTACTTTTTTGATTTCAGGTACTGAAATGCGGTACTTTTTGCCAATTGAAGAGAGTGTTTCCCCTTTTTTGATTGTGTGAGAGATCTGTTTAGGCGAAGTACTTTTTTGCGTAGTTACTCGCGCGATTCGATCTTGTGCAATGAGAAATGAGTTGTCAGGATTCGTTGAGATAATTGAAAATGAGTTGAATCCATAGGCGGTATCTTTTATCTGCACTTCGATTGCGAAATCTTTGTCATGGGTGCCTACAATAATCCCGCCAACACCGATCGAGGTAGTTTTTTCATTGGTCTGTGCAACGTTTCGGAGACTTTCCCAGGAACTTTCAGATTGATAACTTATTGAACGGCTTCCATTTGTTTTTGCGAGGGAAAAGGGAAATGAAAACCCAAATCCGCCATTCCCGAAGGTTTCGTGAAATTCTTTTCTGATTTTTCCCGTAAAGAGATCTGCTTGGATGTGCGAATCACCAATATGTACGATCCTTACTTTGCCTGTTTTTGAATTTTGAAGTGCTCTGAGTTTTTCAAAAACGGGTTCAAGAATGATTTCATTGGTAATTTCAACGACCTGTTCATCGGTTTTCGTTGAGTCAGTCTCTTTCATCGTATTTGTAGTGGAATCATTGCTCGTTACAACGGCAACCACCGAAATAACAAGAAGAAAGAATGCTGTCATAGTAAGAATCAATATTCGATTTGTCACAGAGGTTTGCCTACTTTCGATCATGTGCTGAATTAAAAATTGAAGAAAATGAGCGGTTATTTTTCGTCATGTACTCGTTGTAGCCTTTGTCTATTTCATCGAAAAGCATTTTGGCGATCTCTTTTGCTCCGCGTTTATTAAAATGGGTGTAATCCTTATTCGCTTTTGAAGGATTTTCGTTTACCCATTTCACCATAGAACTATCTCCTCCCATTAAATTGTAGAGACTTATAAATCCACACCCCGTAGCAATTGCAAAGTCACGTTGAGCGGTGACGAGTGGAACGACAGCGGAGTCGGTTTTCATTTCTGTTCCATATTTTGATGATTTGTCCGCTGTGGATATCACCAAAATAGCAACACCGGGAAAACAGTTATGGAGATGCTCAATTACTCTACTCATTCTCTTTTTGTACCATCCGTATTCATTTGTCCCATAACCGAGGACATTCGTTCCATATTGAAGAATCAAAAGGTCATAGCTCAGTTTTTCTTGGAATACACGCATGATTTCGGTGTTGAGAATTCCCAAGGGCAGACCGGAGTTTCCACGAGTTGAAAAATTGTCAATGTGCACACCCAATCCATCATCGAAATTGCATCCATAAAAAGGTATTGAATCGACATTTGTGAAATTCAGTTCAATTTTCTTTGAACTATTTTTGGTTAGTTCGAGAGTATTTACCAATGAAGTAGGGGATAGCTCTTTTACGATCGTGTCAACTTCGCTATTGATCCTGATTTTACCGGACAGATTGGTAGAATTGCCGTAGAAAAGAGTCGGATTGTCAAGAGTGGCATTCGATTTTTGTAATCCGCCTTTGAATCGCAACCACACTGAAGTTGTAGAATCTCCTGAATCGGTGGTTGAAAAATTGCCCGCAATTCCGTATGGTTTAGAACTATCCTTACTTTTTAAAAATGAGTTTGATTTCCACAAAGGCGAAAATTGGTGAATGATTGTCGTTCTACTGCTGGCTGATTCTGAGGTAATGGGAACAAATCCCACCCCTTTTCCACCAAACTTATCCTGGAAAAGTGTTCGGATATCAGAGACAAGAATATCCCCATCAGTTTGAGAATCACCAAAATAGGCGATCCGGACATTCCCATTTTTGGAGCGCTCAAGATTGTGAAGTTGTTCAAAAAATGGCGCAAGATTGTTCATCGCGTAATTGCTGTCTTGCATCCCTGATTGAATCGCTTGGAAGGGCAATGAATCAGCAGTCTGCACCAAATCATCTGAAAAACTCTGATCGATAATAGCGTTAATGCTTTCGGCAGTTTCTCGCGACATTGTATCGAGCTTTGATGATTGTGAATTTTCAATAGCTTCGAGGAGAAGACTATCAACGACAACCCCTTTTGTCGATTGTTTTGCATGAAGTTTATTGGCAAACAACTCTTTGGGAAAAAGTTCTTTTAACCCAATAAAAATGACCGTAGATAGAATAATAAGGGAGAATGCTTCACGAAAATGAGACTCTTTTAGCACCATTGATATCGCTCGTGTTTCTTTATCTTGTAAGTATCAATTTTTTAAAAAGTATGCTGGAATTCTATCGGTTTTGAGAACGGTGCAAATATACGTTTTCCCAACAATCGGAAAGCAGTATACACTATGATTTTATCTCTGAAATTTTGACCTTTTGAGCACTGTGAAATGTGTTCGTTCCCTACAGAGAATT
>DYSA01000334.1 GCA_020726425.1 Fibrobacter succinogenes
GAGGCAGAGCCTCGTCAGAAGCATTCCAAGGCCGGAGCCTCGGAACGAGTTGAAGTACGAGGTTTCGGCGCGAGAGAATATTTCGAGGGAGATTCGGGATTTAAAGTAAAAAAGATGCCCCCTGAGGAGCATCTTTTTTGTTTTGAATATCATGAATCCCTACTCAGCAGGAAGCGAATTTCTCAGAGCACCCACCGCCGTGGCGAGTTCAGCTTTCACTTTGGCATTGGCTATCTCCAAGGTTTCCATCTTTCGAAGAATCGGTTTTGCGGAGGATACATCGTTGCAGTCGCCTAGTTCCGAAATGAGCGATTCGAGAATCGGCTGCTCTTCATCCAGTTGAGCTGCCATTGATTCGAGCTTTTTGCGACTCTTGCGCTCCAACTTAATACTCCCGCGAAGCTCTTCGAACGTGAGTTCAGAAGCTTCCGGTAGAAGTCCAAGGCCGGTTATAAACTCACCCACTTCATCAACGAGAGAATTTTCTTCTTCCGGATCTCCCGAAACTCTCTCGCCAATGGAATTTTCATAATTGCGGTAATAGCCCGTTCCTGTGCTCGAAAGACCATATCGATTCATGAGCGTTGTGGTGAGAAACCGGTGCAGTGTTTTACCATCGCGAGATCCCGTATACGCCGAATTTCCTTCGCCCACACACGCAACGGTGATATCGCGAATCTCTGTAGTTTCATCGTCGAAAGAAGCGGCGTACCGTTTCTGGCCCGCGATTTCAGAATTGGGTAGTTTGACTCGGAATGTTCCGTGCCACAGACCGTAGTTCGTTTTCTTTTTGGATGCGGGATCCACGTTGTACGGGCGAATAATATCATCAGTGGTTCCACTTTTTGCGTAGTTCACCAGTGGGAAACGCAGTGGTGCCAAATCTGAAGCTTCTGGATCAGTGTCGAGATCAAACCGTTGCATTCCTTCGGTTTCTGTCGAAGTCAATCGTTTAAAGAGAGCCAACTTTACCGGAGTGATATTGTTGATATCTTGGAACGGCTGAACCAGAGAAATCGTATCATTGATCGGGAATGTTTCCCCTCCGAGAAGAATCTGTCTGATCGCCAGTGATGGATGCGACGCCGGAGATTGAACAATCTGGTTATTGTAGAATCCGTTGAAGAGATGTGCCTGTTCCAGAATTGAGAGTTCAAGCGTTCCCAGCGCGTAGGAGTAGTTGTCATCGGAGACAAAACTTCTTCCATCTTGTTCACCCTGCTGATCGCCATAGACAATCCCCGCCATTTCTGACCAGAGCCGCGGTCCGGTGATTCGTTTGCCATCGCGGCGGATATAGTCTGACGCACCAATGCGTTCTATCAACTCTTCGCGATATTTGTCCGCCACGGGATCAGATTCATCTTTGTTTGATGCTTCGTTGAGCCGGAACATTGTCTCTACGGTAATAATATTGTTACTTCGCGCAAGGTGATTAAAGGCATAGTCATTTCCTTCGAACTTGCGGTGATGGTTGCGAACTTCGTATCCCTTTTGATTTTCCACATTTTTATACCGCATTCCCGTTGTGTCGCTTCCGGTTATCAAATATTCGCGGTTCCACGGAAGTGATTCATCTATTTCGATTCCATCGTCAACCATGGAGTTTGGCGAATAGATTCCCGCATCGTAGGCCATTGCGTAGACCATCGGTTTAGAAAGTGCCGATCCGTTAGGAACGCGATTGCGAATCAGTGAGTTCATGCGACTTCCCAATTTGTCGCGGGAGTAATACGCCAGAATTTCACCGGTCGGCGCATCGAGCATGAGATAACTGAAATACTGTCCCGGAACTTTCGTTCTCCCTCGGTTATAGAGGTAGACAGAACGGCGAGCACTTTTCCCCCCAGTATTTTTATAGCGAATATTCGACACAAGCGTGTCGCCTTTGGAAAGTTTCGTTTCTTCGCCATCCGGTTCGCTCACGGTGGAGTCGTGGTCGAGAACCTGCACGTAGCGAAGCGTATCAATGGGCATAGTTCCTGAGTAACGAATATCTTCGCCGTAACTTCCGATGCGAATATCCGTGGTAATTGTGGTATCGCCACCGTATCCGCGACTTTTCACGGCCTGTTCGAGCATTTTCTGAAGGCGAATATCGATGGTCATCTGAATGGTAAGATTTCCCTTGCGGCGAACCATCGATTCCGGTCGCGATAAGTCGAGATCTGCCAGTTCATCACCGGTCATTCCATTGAGTTCACAGGCGCGAAGCCACTGTTCATTTGCGAGGTCAAGGAGGTGAGAGAACTGAGTTTCGATTACCGGGGCACGCGTTGAGAACGTCAGAGATTCTAACGATTGGGTAATTTCGCTAACCTTTGATTCATCCCAATCAAACTCTTTTGCAATTCTCGGAAGGGAGATTTTCACCTGAGGAATAATTTTTTCCGGTTTATTGGCATTCCATTTTACGAGACGAGAAAGATAGAGTTGTTGTGCTTCCGAGAGATCGCGCGGTTCTTTGCCGAACAGTCCCATGGAAATATCGTAAAATCCCACCATTCCTTTTCCGGCACTGACGCAGTGATTCATATACATCGATAGAATTTCATCATCGGTGAAATACATTTTCAAAGCCTGAGAGAGCTTGAGTTCTTTTAACTTGCGATTCACTGTTTTTTCAATGTAAATCTGCCCTTTTTCATTGAATTTTGAAAGCATAAATCGGGCAACTTGTTGATGGAGGGTACTCGTCCCGCGAGGTGACACTTTGCGCCGTTCTTTGATCGAACGAACCACAGCAGTAGCTGTTGCGCGAAGAAGTGCCGTGGATTCATAGGCATTTTTTCGGGAATAAAAGTTTTTGTCTTCGGTGAGAATCAGTGCTTTTTTCAGAAGTTCGGGAAACTCATCGATTGCCAAAAGATGTTGGGTTGTCTGAATTTTCCCCAGTTCGATTCCATTTCTATCGAGAATCAGGATTTTATTGGAAAGGGCATTCATAGAATTGAGAAGTGTAACCGCTTCTAATGAAGGGTATTGATTGTTCACATATCCCGATTCAGAAGAACTTTCTGATGAATTCTCGCTGAACTTTTTCATCTGTTTGTTGAGATTAATTTCAGCCCAGACGTACCCATATTTCTTTGAAAGTTCGCCGCGTTTTTCTTGTTCAATTAACTCTTGGGCCGATTTTTTTATGTAGAAATCAAATCCAATAATTGGGCCAACAGTTCCCAATATTCCCAGAATGAGTATTCCAATTAGAGCGGGCATAGGCTTAAACTTTCCTTTTGGTTTTTTCTTTCGAGCAACGGGTTTGCGTGGGGTTGGTTTCTTTTTAACCATATTAAAATCTCCTCAAATGTACACTATTTGTTACTACTCAGGTACCACGAAAAAACCTTTTGTTTTGTAAGTGATTGAT
>DYSA01000335.1 GCA_020726425.1 Fibrobacter succinogenes
TACTTTATCAAAGCAACGATATTTTCATATATGACCACTTCTCCCCCGCCGAAATTGCAAAAGATTTTTTTTACATAAACGGATCACTAATCGTATTTCCTGATTGTATACTTTTACCGTTCGAGAATAACAGCAATCAAAGAGGTTCTCATGACTCAATTCCATCTGAAAGCACTGCTTGTTTCACTTTGCAGTGCCACGATTCTTTCGGCTGCTGCCGGTGATAACGTTTCGGTCTATTCCGGCGGATTATCTCTGGGCGGACAGGCTATGATGAACGACAATTCTGATCGCGCCGAAAACATGTACGCCACACTGGGGTTTAACAACCGATTTACGATCAACGATCATGTGGACATTTTCGCCGATGTGGAATGGTATGGATTTACTTCGGGAAGCTATGGCCTTACATCGGGGATTGACGGAACATTTGGTTCAGGAAAAGTTCGTCCCTTTGTCGGTGCCGGCGGCGGGATCGCGTGGTACGATCACGGCGATAAACTCAACACCGGACTGGGGATGATGCTGAAAGCTCACGGTGGCGTTCAGATTGATGTCACCGACCGCATGGGAATAACGTTCTCAGTTCCGCTCCGCTATACCGCAAACGAAGCGAGCGATCAATTGGATTCCAAATGGGTATGCTCTTTTTCGGTGCCCACAAAAACATGAAAAAGATACTGTAAGGAACAATCATGAAAAAACTTGCAACATTTCTCGCGCTTTGTGCGATACTCACCCCGCTCAGTGCGGAAGACAAAAACATCTCTATTGTTTCAGCAAATGGCAACATCGATGGCAAGGTGACGATTCACACGGAACAGCTCGAAGAGTGCATCGTGTCGCTTCCGTCTATTGGTTCACTTTCTCCGGTGGTGAGCACGGAATCGAAATTTATGAAAGAGATCAACGGCGATGCGGATAAAAATGAGTTTACCAAATGCTTCTCCGCCACAATTGAACTCACCTATATGACTCGCCAAAAAGAGCTTATTGTGATTAGTTCCAATACGATTCAAGGCGGCGCTCCTCAGAAGGAGATCGTGAGTAAAAAGATTCCTCTCACCAAAACGTTTGTTTCAAATCCAGCAAATGGTGATGCTTTCGCGAACAAGTCTTCAAGCGAATACTATTTTACCACTGCTCAAAAAGCGATTGACGATGTGACAGCTCAAGCCATAGCATGGTTAAAAAGCCAGCAATCAATAGTGTGTGACAAGTAAGAGCATCCCAGCGGAGCTCTTTTAAACTGAAAAAATTAATAAAATTGTAGGAGTACCAAATGAAACAGATTCTTCTCCCCGTAGCCGCTCTTTTTGTTCTTGCCGTTTCGAGCTGTAACCCGAAAATCGCTCGCGTTTCACCAAATGAAACGATCGATCTTTCTGGAAAATGGAACGATGTCGATTCTCGTCAGGTTTCCGAAGAGATGATCGGCAACTGTCTCGGACAGGTATGGCTTCACGAATGGACGACCAAAAACAAGCGTCCCGTGGTAATTGTAGGTAAAGTAGTCAACAAATCTCACGAACATATCGCAACTGAAACGTTCACCAAAGATATGGAAAAAGCACTTCTCAATTCGGGAAAAGTTGATTTCGTAGCTGACAAAGGAGAACGGGATCAGGTTCGCGACGAACGTCTTGACCAGCAGACAAATGCTTCTGCTAAAACGGCTAAAGACATGGGCGAAGAGAGTGGCGCTGACTACATGTTGAGCGGATCGATCAACTCGATTGTTGATCAGGAAGGGAAAAAAGCGGTAATCTACTATCAAGTTGATCTTCAGCTGATCCACATGGAATCAAA
Organism: Fibrobacter succinogenes; assembly: GCA_020726425.1. Taxonomy (GTDB): domain Bacteria; phylum Fibrobacterota; class Chitinivibrionia; order Chitinivibrionales; family Chitinivibrionaceae; genus JAIFMU01. The sequence goes on from DYSA01000335.1 coordinate 1,810, forward strand.
CAAAAAAGTGTGGATTGGTGACAAGAAAATCAAAAAGTATATCACCAAAAGCAACACGAAATTTTAATTGACCACGTGAACAATCAAACTCATCCTGCGGTAACTGCCCAGGGTGAGTTTTTTTCTTATTACAAATCCCAAGGCGTGATAAAATGCATAAACAAATACTTATACTGATCGCAACGCTTCTTCTTACATCTTGTACGACGCGAGCAATCAAGCGGTTGGACATTCTTTCTGAAACCTATGAAAAAAGTGGGTATCAGGGTGCGATCAATCAGGTTAAAAAAGTTGAAAAGAGTTACGGCAAACAGGGAGAGCTTCTCTACTGGGCAGACCTCGGATCACTCTACCACTACGCGGGAATGTACGACTCTTCGAATATCTGCCTCGAAAAAGCGTTCACAATATTTGATGATCTCTTTACCAAGTCGATTTCCAACGAAGCTGCGTCATTGGTGACAAACGACAACGTGCGCCCTTATAGAAGCAAACCCTATGAAATGATCTACTTGCACCAACTAGCTGCTCTCAACTACATGGCTTTGGGCAAACCAGACGATGCTCTCGTCGAAGGTCGCCGCACGCAGCTCTTGATCGATGAGTGGACGAAAAAGGATAAACGGGACACACGAATCACCGACGATGCAGGGTTTCAGTACTTGACCGCCTTGGCGTATGGTCAGCAAAATGACGAAGGCAACGGATCGGTGTCACTGTACAAGGCAATCGAATCAGCTCGAGATGCGGGAATTACCGTTCCCCCTTCCCTTGAAAGTCTCTCTTATTGTACTTTCGACAAGATCGGGCGCGATGGCGATATCGAGTCACTCAGCCTAAAATCTCCTGAAAACTGCGATTCAACCCTTCCACTTCAGCCGAAAATGAAATCTGCAGAAGTTGTTGTGGTGGGACTTCTCGGTCGTGGGCCGGTTCTCACCGACGAAGTGTGGTGGGGAACCTGGGCAAAAGGCGGCGCACTGATTCTCTATCACCGCGTGGGCGATAAAGATGAAGCCGTGGCAGTAAGTGCTCCCTACGTTCCGGGTGCAGAATCGGGAACATTCACCTTAAAATTCGCTCAACCTAAAGTGAAAACATTTTCACCCCTCGTGAAAGGAATGAGCTGTTCTGTTGGCAACGGAGCGTTTCAAAAAGGGGAACAGTTCTCTGATTTCAATCGACTGGCAACGCAGTGGGATGAAGCAAATGCGAACAAGGATTTGATCCGCACGGTGGTGCGCGTGGCAACACGAACGATCGCCGCAGAAAAAGCGAAAGCCCAAATGGCAACGGGAAACGGAATGCTGGATCTTCTCGTAAACATTGGCACCGATGCCGCGGCAGCTCAACTGGAACAGGCAGATACCCGCACGCTATTCCTTCCGCCTGAACAGATCCAGATCGTGAGACTCAAGGCGGAACCAGGCGATCAAACCGTGACAGTGAAACTCGAAGGTTCAAACCAGACCAGAACGATTCCGCTTAAGGGATTAAAAGCAGGCGAACGTCGTTGGGTCACCATTTCTGAATTACAGTAAAATCGCGACAGT
>DYSA01000336.1 GCA_020726425.1 Fibrobacter succinogenes
CAAAAAACGCCCGACCTTTCGATCGAGCGTTCAGTAATCAGTATAAAAGCGATTTAGAACTTAAATCCCTTGACCGCATTCTTCGCTTTGTCGGTGACACTCTTCGCTGCTTCGTCGGCTTTCGCTTTTGCAGCGTCGGTTTCCGCTTTTAGCTTATCTTGAGCCGCTTTTACTTCCGCGTCTGCTTTTGCCTTGGCTTCATTTGCTTTTGCCATTGCCTGAGCTTTCGCTGCATTTGCAACGGAATCAGCTTTTGCCTTAGCCGCATCGATATTTTTATTCAACTCCGCTTTTAAATCGCCTTTTAGTGATCCTTGCGGTTCCGTCGAAGTGCCAACGCCCTCCTTGAATCCTCTAAATTCAACTTTTGGCGCTGAAGCGGTGCCGGTCATACCTAAAAGAAGTGTTATACGTCCTTCGGTATCAACGGGAATCCCTCCGCGATCAATTTGGTTTTGAGCGATTCCGGCAACCGGTGTTCCGGTGAGATATTTCCCCGCAAGAGCCGAAGCTGCACCTTTTCCTTTGCTCTGAAGGGCTACAGCAGGAGCAGAAACCTCTTTCGTGAGACGGGTTTCGATTGTTAGACCCAATGAAGCATCAAAACCAACCGGCCCGTACACATTCCAGTCACCAACACGGGGTGATTTTAAATCCATTGTGTCAATATGAAGTTTTTCATTCGCAATTGTCGCATTAAAACGCAATGTTCTGAAATCGACATCTTTAAAATCAACAAACTTTTTCAAAGGACCGTTGATCGCATTGGTGATTGCTCCCCCTTTGATCTTTCCATCCGCCAGATTCGAATGAATTTGCCCCGTAAGGTTCTTAGTCATATCTTCATCGGTGCGACCATGAGACTGGAACGATGATTGGAACGTCGCCGATCCGCTCACGGTATTATCCAAAGTCTTTAACTGTTGACTTAATGATCTATTGTCTTTTAACTGATCATTAAAGGTCGAAATAAGATCATTCACCTGAATTTTATTTACATCAAACACAATGTCGGTCTTCAAATCATTCAAATTATCCGCATTCAGCGTAAATGAAGCCTTTGTTGTACCGCCATACAGCCCTGCAGTACCATTTACATTGAATGTTTGCCCCGCGAGAGAGACAGAATTTTTCACATTGGTCAATTTTATCTGATCATACATGAATGTTCCACATGTTCCAGCCACGTTTACCGTGATCGCAGGGAGTGGAGCTTTCAATATTTGCGCTGGTGCTTTCTTCGCGGCCGGTTCAGCCGGTTTCGCAAGCGCTTTTTTTACGATGAAACTGTTGAAATTCATCATTTTTGAACTATAATTCATGGTCAATGAAGCTTTTTCTGTGAATCGTTTCGGGAAAACAAAGGACATATAGTTTTTCAGAGATCCTTTAAAGCCAAAATCAGAATCGGCAATCTTGATTACCACGTCTTGAGCGATTTCTACAGGCGAGAACTTCATTGAACCATCGACGTTGATCGGTTCTTTGAGGTCGATTGTCTTCGCTTTCAAACCAGTTACCGCTACAGTCCCTTTCATATCGAGTGCTTCGGGGCGAGCAGGATCTACATTTCCCTTTGCAGCGATAGATGCTTCGATAAGTCCCCCTACAGTAAACCCGTCAGGGAGTTTCATCATTTCGCGAAGGTCATCGAGCTTCAGTTTTGCATCAACTTTTCCATCGATAAAGGGATTTGCAAAGTCATTCACTTTCAATACCACGTCAATGGGATTGCTGCCCAGTTTCATGGCCAGTTTTTCAATGTCGAGACTGTTTTCGGTGAATTTCATCGCCATATTGATCTCATTAATGCTCTGAGGAAGGTCGGTGTACTTAATTGTTCCGTTTGCCACGGAAAGAACACCGCTCAGAGCAGGTTTTGAAGCAGTCCCGGCGATAGCAAGTCCAAGATTAACCACTCCATTGGCGGTCAATTTCGAAAGTTCAGGTGAGAGAGACTGGGGAATTTCATTCACGATATCCTGAATCTGCATCGGTTCGCTGTTCAGTTTGAGATGTAACTTCGCATCGCTGTTGATATTGGAAATATCACCGGCGAGAGTGATTCCCAATTTCTGGAACGAAGCGGAAATGGCTTTGATCGTCACGGTTTCCGCTCCTAAATCTGCAGAAATATCGTGATTAAAGGTCATCGCGAGTCCCGTGAGCGGTGTGGGGACGTCGCCGCTGGTGATATTCATGTCGGTGATTTTCAACTCTCCAGTGGTGGTAAGTTTTTTCATGCTCTTGTCCATATCGAAATCGGTACGGTCATTAATCGAACCAAATTCAACTGCCAGCCCTGCGCGAGTATCATAAAAGCGAAGTCGCGAATCTTCAATGACAAACTTTTTGATTTTTACTGGGAATGTTTCCATTGGTTTTTTATCTTTGGTCGTATCTTTCGCTTCGGTCATGAATTTTAAGTCATCAAAGTTGAATTTTCCCTGAGCATCGCTTTCAACGAGAAGATCAGCCTTGCGAATAAGGATCTCATCGATAACAATCACCTTCTTAAGAAGCGGCATGAACTCGACTTTGATAATAAATGTTTCAAATCCGAGAAATGGATCACTGTTTTTGAATCCTTCGCGGGTGGTATTGGAGATTGTAACTCCGGAAAGCTCTACACCGAGATAGGGAAAGACCATCGACTGAGCGCCGGCTACCGTTACCGATCTGCCGAGTGCTTTTTCAACTTCGGGAACAATTACCGAGAGAATTTTTTTCTCTGTCACCAGTAGTTTTACTGCCGCTACTGTTCCGATACAGCCGATAAGCACCAGAATAGAGAGCGTTATCGCCACCTTTTTAAACATGTAAACCCCTTTGAAACAATTATCTTCAGTTCATAGTATAAAATGCTATTTCTTCACGCTGTTGTGAGCTTTTGTAGTGATTTTTTTTCAATGACAACACAGCATCCTCGACGATTCCCCTCTGTAGCTTTCGAAAACCTCTTTTGCATGCGGGGCAATGTGATAAATCCGGAAAATTATGAGTAAAACTGTCCGCCATTGTGGAATTTTCACTCGCAATAGCCACTCTCCCCGATTGGTTTAGATAACAACTTACTCAATGGTGACAATCTCGGCCCGATTAACAAATTAGAACGGGGAATCACGCGATCTCGTTCCAAGTCTCCTGAGATTGTGCAAGAATTCAATAAATACACAAAATCCGTAGGGGCAGCTCTTGTGGCTGCCCTTTTTACCATGAAAAAAACAACGATTTATGCCACATTTTGGATACCCACAAGAGACTGTGCAAGAATTGCAAATTTGGTGTAGGGGTAGACCAACGTGTCTACCCAGAATAGGTGTAAATGGTTGATTTCCTCGAAATGC
>DYSA01000337.1 GCA_020726425.1 Fibrobacter succinogenes
ATTATTGAACAATAATTGGTCATTTCCCTCATTTCTCCTGTCCGGTTTCCAAACTATGCGCAAGAATTGATGATTTGTGGGTGAGATTCATACCATTTTTATACTCGTACATCGGAGATTATTCACCAATCTCTCGGGACTTTGAACGATATCGAGCATTCGAAAACATTCTGTCGGTGATATTTTCGATGATTTTGGAAATCAAATGTATTATCATCTATTTTACAGCGATTCGAAAAAGATAACGGAGTACTCATGCCTGTGAATAATATCGGTACAGTATCAAATAGTAAAATGCGTCTGCCTTTACGCCGCACGCTTTCACTCATCTATCACTATGTCAAAAAAAGAGTTGCTGATCAACTTAAATCCGTGCTTTTTGTGACGATTTATCTGGCAGTATTCCAACTGTTGATACTTCGCATGCCTATACGAGATTCACTTGAAATAAGCGCGGGAATTCTCGTTGTTGCCATTGGATTAGCCGCATTTCTCGAAGGGTTGTTTCTTGCAATAATGCCCCTTGGCGAACAGTGTGGGCTTCACCTTCCCGGAAAAGTAGGGCTCTGGGTGGTGATCCTCTTTGCGGCAATTCTCGGAGTGACTGCCACCTTTGCAGAACCGGCAATTGGTTTTGTACAATCTCTGGGAAGTTCAGTTCTGCCGTGGAATGCGCCCATGTTGTACTATCTTCTCAATGATGGCGCGCGATTCACCGTGTGGGCAATTGCTATCGGTGTGGGAATCGCCGTGGTATTTGGAACTCTTCGGTTCTTGTTCCACTGGTCACTGAAACCGTTCATTTTTATTTTGATTCCATCTCTTCTCGCATTGACTTGGGTGATTATGGCAGATCCGAGAACCATGCCGATTCTTGGATTGGCATGGGATGCTGGCGGCATTACTACAGGGCCTGTTACCGTACCCTTAGTTCTCGCGCTGGGGATTGGTATTTCTCGAATTGCCGGAACAAACAAAAACAGCGCTGAAGGTCTTGGTGTGGTAACACTCGCCTCTGCATTTCCCATTATGACCGTGATGATTCTCGGACTTATTCTGGCACCGCAAATGCCTGCACCGCAAACACTGGAATCATTTTTTGCTCCCGAAAACTTAGCGTTCGCTCAAAAAGTAATTGGCATTTCTCACGAGGATATTCTCTCTCTTGCTCATGGTCTGCCGTCAAATCCTGAATCATTTTCAGCGTTAGTTCACAATGAAAAAGCGTTTCATTTTGGCAATATTCTGTTGAGTGCTGTGCAGGCGATACTTCCTCTTTCGGTGATTCTGCTGTTTACCTTACTCGTTATTATTAAACGCAAAGTTCCCTTTATGGATGAAGTTGTTCTGGGTATCGGGCTCGCAATAATCGGATTTTTTCTGTTTACCGTGGGGATGCAGCAAGGACTTCAGGCGCTGGGAGCTCAAACAGGAGAATCGCTTCCTCGAGCGTACAAAATGGTCGATAGGCCTGATAAATTGCAGGTGTTTAGAAATGTTGACACCTCAAATGTTATTACCTCTGTCGATACAGCGGGCCGTATCAAACAGGTATTGCCGATCAATGATGGCAACAAGTTGAAGTACATTCCCTTTCATCGCGAGCGGTATAATGGGAGTGGTAAAACTTACTCTCACATTCCCGTTGACATGCCGATCTGGTACAACGGTGGTCCGCGAACCGGCTACATAATCATTTTGGTGTTCATGTGCATCATGGGAATTGGCGCCACTTTAGCAGAACCATCGCTCACTGCGCTGGGAACAAAACTGGAAGAGATCACCGGAGGAGCATACAAACGGTCAGTGCTGGTTTTAACCGTGGCAATCGGCGTGGGAATTGGTATGGTGTTTGGATTTGCGCGAATCCTGTTTGATCTTCCGATGATTTGGATTCTCGTTGGTGCTTACGGGATAACACTTTTTCTTACTCTGTTTTCCGATGAAGAGTTCACCGCAATTGCCTGGGACTCTGCCGGTGTTACCACTGGACCAATCACGGTACCGCTCGTGATAGCCACGGGTGTGGGAATCGGGGCACAGGCGGGAGTTGCCGATAGTTTTGGTGTTATCGCGTCTGCTTCGGTATTTCCGATTCTCACGGTTCTGCTCTCGGGAATCGCGATTAACCATTCACGGAAACGATATATCGCGGTGAAAGACGAGCAGCCTTCGATACCTTCGATTCAGCAGGAGGTGAACTCATGAAACGAATCTCTGTGGCTCAAATAATCATAACCATTGATAGTACCCTGATCGTTCGCACCCGTGAAGCTCTTGAAAAAATTGGGGTTACTCACTATTACACTCTCACGGGACGCCAAAACACATTGCGCGAAACATCCCGTTTTTTCGGCTTAATACAGCGAACTGCTCTCGTTGGTAACCGTTCCGAAATTGTTCGTTTTTATGTTCCTCAAATCTATGAACAGCGGGTGATGAACTTTCTTTCGGAGTATCTCGAACTGCGCATTCCCGGCCGCGGAACAATCTTTGCTGAATCGGCGGAACTGCTCTCGAATATTCCCTTTTTCAACGAAACTGTGCTCAAAACGCTACCGGCAGAAAATCTGAGGAAATCATTTGATTATCATCTCGTGACTGCAGTTCTTCCCCGAGGAATCGCCGATGATGTGTCAACAACGGTTTTAGAAATGGGGATTTGTGTTCCCACGGTTTACTACGGCGAAGGAATCGGACTTCGGCACAAATTGGGATTGATTCGCATAACCATTCCGGCAGACAAAGAGATAATCACGTTTCTTGTTCCCACTGCCGATAGCGCTCTTTTGTCAGGAGTGGTTATTCAAAAAGCGCGACTCGATCAACCGGGGCAGGGAATTTTATTTGTAAGTAATGTTCGAGCTCAAACCGTGAACATGAGAATCTATCACGACCGCCATCACCACATGGCTTCCATGGATCAGATTATCTCAATAATCGATGAACTTCACGGTTCAACGGAATGGCGCCATCGCAGTTCAACCCACAAAAAAAATCATGCAAAAAGTGAATCCGGGGCGCAGTTTAAAAATATCAACCTGTTTTGTGATGAGGGAATGTCTGCCGATGCTGTTCAGGCGGCAATGCAAAATGGTGCCGGTGGCGCAACTCTCATTCAGCAGGATATTCATCTCGCGGGAATCGCCGAAATTTCATTGAAATACATATCGCGAGAATCGGCAGAATTCATTGTGGGAAGTTCAAAAATTGATGATATTATCGAGGCCGTTTACTCGACAGGATTCTTTGCGTTTCCCTATGATGGCTACATTGTTATCACTGATGTTGATGAACTTTTTGTGCACCGCAGTGTGGGGAAAAAACGTTTGTAA
>DYSA01000338.1 GCA_020726425.1 Fibrobacter succinogenes
GAGAAGTCCCACCACAATAAAGGAGATAATCCGCGGAAGAGTCTGCGCCGATACAATATCAAGGATCATTCTGATTACCACAAATCCCAGAAGAGACACACCGGAGATCCAATACGAACGCCTTCCCCGTTTTGAACCTGCAATCATATATCCGGTTCCGTAGAGTGCCGAGAAGATCGTGATCACCGCTTGAACCAGTGGAGAACGAAGCATTTCATACCAGTTGTACGAAATGTCCGCAACTCCGCAGGTGGTGCGAAGAGTCATCACCATAACCCAGAAGAAAACGAAAAGACTCACTCCAAAACTGATTTTCCCCTTAATTTTGTAGCCCGATTGTTTGATTACTGCGATCGTAGCGAAAAGTGAAACCGCTTGAATGATATCAAGTGGATTTGCCAAGGGGATATAGTGAATCGCCGTTGATCCACTGTGGCAGAACGAAATCAGTGCCCACACTGCCATCGACCATGTCAGAGGAATCGAAACGATTTTTCGCATCTCTTCGCGGAATGTCCCAAACGGAAAGAGTGGAACATAGAGCGTGATCAGTAGAACGGTGAGCGGAACAGCCGCAAAGAGTGCCAGTCGAGCCGAGTCGCTTACCAGATGCGGCGAAGCGATCAGCCAGAGTTCACGCGTGAATAGAACGGTCAAATAAAGAATCGTCAGGGGATGGAACTGGTTAGCATTCCGTTTCTGAAGTGATTTTTCCGAAGAGAACGCCAGTTGGATATACCAGAGAATTGTGCCCGCAACGATAATCGATCCCTGAGACGAACTGAACAAGTGAAGATCACCTTGGAAAAGATGTATCGAGCTGAGTAAAATCGCCGGGATTATTACCAGTGACACTGATTCTGCACGATTCCACTTCATTAATTTGCCCAAAACAAAGAACAACAGAGGAAGAATCACAAAGAACAGAGTCATAACAGGCGGATGGAATTCAGGTCTGATATGCGCGATAATCTGAACGGTTCCTGCAAGAGCAATCAAAATGATCGATCCGAAAAACAGAAGGAACTCTTCGATTCGAGCGGAAGAACGAAGCCGGTAACTGCTGTAAAGCATAGATATCGCCACGGTGAGTGCGGTGATCGCAAAGGGGTTTTGCAGGAATTTTTCACCGGAGCCAATCACGGGGTAGGCGAGGTAGAAAATGGTTATCGCCACAAACTGAAGCGCCGTTCCTGTGCCGATCCACGGTGATCGTTCATCTTTGAGCGCCAGTGTCAGCAAGCGGGAACCTTCGATGGAGATGTAGATTATCACTGCCGATAGAATCTCCGGCGAATTAATCATCGATACAAATTCATAGGGAATCCCGATAATCAGGCAGAGCGTGCGAAGGATCATGACAAAAATCCAGAACGAAACAAACTGGCCAATTGCAGTTCGGTGCTCTTTGGTAAGCGATTTTTCCGAACGATTTAGAATCGTGATCACCGCAAAGAGAATAGCCGCGGTGAGCGAATCGAGGGGGTTGATCAGGGGAATGTATGCGAATTTTGAACTGGAGCCATCAAAGAAAAACGCCGCCACCGCCCAGATTCCCAAAAGAGAAATGAGAGGAACTGTGACGATCTTTTTCATTTCAATCTTAAATGAGTTGAACGGGAACAGCGGCACAAAGAGCGTTTTCAAAACGACGACGAGCGGAATAATTGCAAGGATTGCCATTCGCGCCGTGTCGGTGATCACCTGTGGTTCCCCGTGAAGCCAAAGATCGCGGGTGAGCATCACCGTGAGAAAGAGAATCGTCCACGGGTGAGCGATAGACTCATTGTTCTTTTCCACGGTTCCATTTTTTGAAACCAGAAGTTGCACATACCAAAGAACCACGGCGATCAGAATCGATCCTCCGTGATACGATCCGATCAGTACGGTTTCATTTGCCACGAGAAAGAATGAACTAATCAGAATTGTGGCGATAATGGTCAGAGAAAGATTTTTGATCTCTGTCCAGCGGAGCCCGTTCCCAATTGCAAAGAAAAGTGCTGAGAGAATCGCAAAATAGAGCGTGATAGCGCTAATCTCTTCGGGAGTGAGAATAAATTCGCGAATCTGAGCAATCCCCGCAAGAATGGTTGCCAAAACAGCGGTGGCGAAAAGGGAAATCTCTTTTTTCTTGCGAAGTTTGTAACTGCTGTAGAACATTGCCACAATAATCGCGATGATTGAGAACGTAAATGTGTTGAAAAAGAGTTGTTCCCCAAGCCCGATTTCAGGAAGCGACGTAAGGAAGAAGATCAGTGATCCAAACTGAAGAAGCGTTCCGAAAATCACCCAGTTTTTCCGATTGTGTTTCAGTGCGATTGTCAAAAGGATTGCTCCTTCGATAGCCCACGCCGTGGAAGTGTGCACCGCCGCCAGAGCAAACGGAAATGCCAATGTAAAGAATACAATCGAAATAGATCGGATCGATTCGCGCAAGAGACGCGACGCCTTGGGGTTTGAACGAATCCCGATGAAGACCCAAGCATATACAATCGATGCGAGTATCGCGGAGATCGAAACGCCGAATGGAGTCTCTTTCATCAGCAAAATCTGAAGTGAAAATGCCACTGTTGGGACACCAAAGAGCAGAAGACTAGCGGGAACCGTTTTCCCCGATTCGCTCTGACGGAATTCGTAGAACAGTGCCATGAAAATGTACATGATCCAATAAATAATCAGAAATGGTTCAGTCGAACCGAGTTTGCTTGGATCGTAGGAGGTAACTCCCCACAAAGTACTGATCACAAAGGTGAACAGAAATCCCACGGATCCCAAAATCCACCAGGGCCGAAGTGCTGTGATACCAAAGATCGCAAGGTTCACGAGAAGGTAATAACTAAAAAGTGCCACATGGGAGGGGTTATCCGAAGGTGCAAGGATCGGCGCCGAGAATCCGCCAATCACCGCGATTAGCGCGAGTGCCGGTTCGTTGTTCTTGATCGCCAGAATTCCCGTGACAACTCCGGTGACAATCATAAGGAGCACAGCCGGAACCGGATCAATAAGGCCGAAGAGTTTGTACGCCGCAAAGGTGGTGAGATAGAAAATAGCCATCCCCGCCCCTTGAAGAATCAGTCCGTATGATTTTCGTTTTTTCATTCGCGCACCAATGACGGTCAGGAGAATCCCAGAAAGGGCGACCCCGCCAACACGCATCTCCATGGGGATTGAAAAGAGCTGATGATCCACGGCGTACTTGAGGAAAAAGGCGAGTCCCGCAAAGAGAAGTCCCACACCAATTTTGACAAAAATATTCGTGTCGGCAATTTTTTTCATCCAGAGCATGAACTGCGAAAGCTCTTCAGGTTCGCTCTTTTTTGCTCGTTTAAACAC
>DYSA01000339.1 GCA_020726425.1 Fibrobacter succinogenes
CTCTGCCTCAATTAATCGAGGCGGAGCCTCGCATCTGCATTCCCAGCGGGACGCTTGGAACGAGAACTGAAGCCCCAAAAAAAACGGACTACCCAAAAAGGTAATCCGCTTATTATTGGAACAAAAGCAACGCTTAGAGTGAAGCTAGTTTTTCTTTGATAATATTTCCAACGATGTTAAGCCCTTTAATAAGCTGTTCATCGGGAATTGTAAGAGGTGGCATGAACTTAACTACACAATCTTCACGACCAGCGCGTTCAATAATAACACCCTGTTCAAATGCTGCGGCAGTAATTGAACCAGTTACGTCTGAAACATTCGCTATGCCAGTGAAATCGATTCCCTGAATCAAGCCAATACCGCGAAGGCGAAGATTTTTGTTGAGCGGAAGAATCTCTTTTTCAACAAACGCAGTAATGATCTTTCCTTTGCGAACTGTTTCAGCATCAAAATCATAAGTTTCACGGAAATCAAGTGCCGCTTTTGCACCAACAAACGCAACCTGGTTACCACGGAATGTTCCGTTGTGTTCACCGGGATTGAATACATCGTATTCTGGTTTGATCAGTGTAAGAGCCATAGGGAATCCGTAACCACCGATAGATTTTGAAAGTACTACGATATCAGGAGATATTCCGTACTGTTCAAAGCAGAAGAATGTTCCGGTACGGCCACATCCAACCTGAATTTCATCGATAATAAGCATTACGTCGTGTTTGCGACAGAGTGCTTCAAGATCTTTGAGCCATCCCGCAGGAGAAACGATCAATCCGCCTTCAGCCTGAAGAGTTTCCACGATGATCGCCGCAGGTTTTTCAATACCCGAGTGATCGTCAGTAAGAACCTGATCGATATACTGAATGGTATCGAATGATCCCATGAAATCATGTGGATACGGCATAAATGTTACGCCGGTAAGTGGCTGACCAGCACCGAGACGCTTAGAAATATTTGAAGTTGCCGCAAGTCCGCCAAGAGTCATTCCGTGAAATGCACCCATGAACGCAAAAATGTTTGAACGTTTTTTTACTTTGCGAGCAATTTTAAGAGCTGCTTCAACGGCGTTTGTTCCTGTAGGCCCAGGGAACATCACTTTAAAATCGAGATTGCGTGGAGCAAGAATTGAATCCTGGAATTTCTGAAGGAATTCACCTTTTGCAACAGTGTGCATGTCGAGGGCATGCATAATATTATCATTGGCGATATAATCGATTACTCGCTCTTTGATAAAATCATTACAGTGACCGTAATTCAGTGCACCAGCACCGGCAAAAAAATCGATGTATTCACGACCTGATTCGCCGTGAATGGTGGCGTTTTTCGCTTTAGAAAAAACGTCCTTAAAACTTCTGCAGTACGAACGAACATTCGACTCGTGCTTCTCAAAAACCTGCATATCAAACACCTTTTGTTTATGGTACAAAAAATTCAAACACTAAACGGATTTAAAATAGAGATACTCCTGAGCAGCTTTTAAGCAACTCAGGAGAAAATTGAACACTTACTCTTCAGACATTTCGAGATCGTATGCAACAACATCTGCTTTTGCAACTACTTCAATAGTCAAATCGGAATCGACGTTATTTACACTTCCACCCATTTCGAGAATCCGTTCAATGTAGTGGATAGCTTCAACACTGACCACTTCACCGGGACACAAAACGGGAATACCTGGAGGATAGGGAACAACAAGCGTTGTTGCAATTCGACCTTCAGCTTCAGAAAGCGGAACACGAACAGATTTCATACTAAACGCTTCTGATGGAGCGTATTTCTGAACAGGGATGTCATTGTTTTTCATATTGACAAGCGGAAGTGGGTCGCGGTCTTTGTTCTCTTCGTGAATAATCACGAGCGCAGTAAAGAGCGCATCGAACTCTTCGGCAATATTGTCCATCGTCGTAATAAATACGACATTGAACAGGTCGCACAATTCTGGCTGGATATTAAATCGATTGCGCAGTTCGCGATCGAGATCAAATCCAGAAAGCCCGAGACGGCGACAGTGAATTACCAATCGAGTTGGATCGAAATCGAAAACATCAGAGTGCTGATCGACGATTGACAATCGCGGCAGAACCTGCATTTTCAGCTTGAACATATTTAGGTTATCGAGAAGATTCCCCAAGAGCTCTTCGCCTTTTTCCGCAACGATTTCGCGAGCAATATCCAACGAAGCGAGCAGAATATACGAAGGACTGGTTGATTGAATCATTACCAAAATATGCTTGAGCGTATTGGTGTCGATAAGATCGGAACGAACGTGCATCATCGACGCCTGAGTCAACGCAAGAAGAGTTTTGTGAGCAGACTGAATGCACACATCCGCTCCACCTTCCATGGCCGATTCGGGAAGTGATTCATGGAATTTAAGGTGAGGCCCGTGAGCTTCATCTACGATCAGTGGGCGACCATGACGGTGACACACTTTTGCAATTCCTTTAATATCAGAACAAACACCGTAGAAGTTCGGGCTCGTAATAATCACGCCTTTTGCTTCTGGGTGTTCAATAAATGCTTTTTCAATTGATTCGGGGGTCATGTGGGCAACAATTCCAAATTCGTCATTGTATTCGGAACTGACGAAAATGGGCATCGCACCGGCAAGGGTCAAACCTGCAACGATTGATTTGTGACAGTTACGACTGACAATCAGTTTATCGCCGGGGTTACAGAGCGTCAGAATAGTCGCGTGGATACCACACGAAGATCCATTGATCAAAAAGAAGGTTTGATCAGCTCCAAAAAGCTGCGCCGCGAGATCTTGCGACTCCTTTATAATGCCTTCCGGGAAGTGGAGATTGTCCGTCCCGGGGATTTCAGTTACATCAATCTGTGGAATGTAATCAATAAATTCCTGTGGTAATCCGCGACCATGCTTGTGGCCGGGCATGTAAAACGATACCGGTTTGGTATCAACGTACCGCTTAAGAGCATTAAATATCGGAGTGTTCATCGGCAGCCAGCTTCCTCCCTATAGGTTTAACAAATCGTTCTGTTCTTTCGCACCAATCAATGCACGTTTTCCGGAAAACCATCCCGCCATTCAACCACATTGATTTAACTCAAGATACATTAATAAGCAACCGGTGTAAAAACACGGTAGAAACGCTTATTTTTGCCCAATATACACTGATATCATAAAAAAAGGGGAAAATTTTTCCCCCCACACAAAAAACTCACACCTTTACCATGGATAATGACATTATTTAACAGTAACTTACAAGCAGTTTCCCCCCTTAAAAATCGGAGCGTGTTTTTTGTTAGTAATTGCGATCCATTGTAAATTGATTTTTTCATACTATTCATACATTAATTCTGGT
>DYSA01000340.1 GCA_020726425.1 Fibrobacter succinogenes
AAGAGGATCGTCATCGGGTGAAAGGATTTATTGTCAACCGGTTCCGCGGGGACGAGTCGCTGTTGGGGAAAGCTCACGAAATGGTAGAAGAGCGCACCGGTGTGCCGGTGGTGGGGACGATTCACTATATTCACGACCTTTTTATTCCCGATGAAGATGCTTTTGCGTTTAAGAGTGGCTTCACTAAATCTTCGTCCTCTCGCGTCGATTCTATTCGCGTGGCACTGATCGATCTTCCTCACTTTGCAAATCTCAATGACTTTGAACCGCTCGCCGCTGAACCGGACGTGGAACTAATCCGCGTTCGCGAACCTTCGGGGCTAGTGGATGCAGATCTGATTATCATTCCGGGAACCAAGAATGTCCCTTCGGATTTAACGGTTCTCCTCGAGCACGGATTCGCATCGGCACTGAAAAAAGCTCATGAAAAAGGGGTAACCATCCTTGGCGTGTGCGGTGGATTTCAAATGATGGGACGGGAAGTTCAGGATCCGTTCAAAATTGAGAGCAGTGGTGAATCGATTGCGGGATTTGGTCTTTTTGATACGGTTTCGGTTTTGGAGAAAGAGAAAATCACCGTACTCACTTCGGCATACCACAATCGGTTACAGTGCCATCTTTCGGGATATGAAATTCACCACGGAAGAACTTCATTGGGATCGTGCAGGATCACAGCAAAAGGGGAGAGTGGTTCACCGGTGATTGTGGAGAGTGAGGATGGTTCACTGATGGGAACCTATCTTCACGGGCTGTTCGATAGTGATAGTTTTCGCCGAAAATGCATCGATGAAATCCGCGTTAAAAAAGGATTGCATCCTCTGGTGGATATTCAGGTTGAGTACGATCTCGACGCGGCTTTGGATCGACTTGCAGAGGTGGTGGAGCGATCAATTGATATGGACTTGATTATGGAGATGATTAGAAAATGATAGTTTTGATAGCAGCGCTGATTCTCGACATGTTCCTCGGTGATCCTCGATCGTGGCCTCACCCGGTGAAATGGATCGGCACATTGGCGGGAAATGTGGAGTCAGTTTGTCGCAAACGGTTCAGTTCAGAACGATTTGGGGGAATTATCGCGACGGTTATTCTCGTGGGAGGAACAGCGGTGAGTGCTTCGATTCTTCTCGCGATCGCCGCGCCAATCGATTTTGTTCACACGGCTCTCTCTGTTTTGATTCTCTACTGGTCGATTGCGCCGAAAGATTTGGTGGATCACAGTGTAACTGTCTATAAAGCGATGAAATCAGGGGATCTTATCGAAGCCCGACGGGCGGTTTCTATGATTGTGGGAAGGGATACTGCGAATCTCTCTGAATCGCAGATTGTTCGGGCCACCGTGGAAACGGTGGCGGAGAGTTCCGTCGATGGCGTTATGGCACCGCTGTTCTGGTTTTTTCTTCTCGGGCCTGTTGGGGCGATCACCTATCGAGCGATCAACACACTCGATTCGATCTATGGCCACAAAAATGAACGATATATTCGGTTTGGAACAGCGGCGGCAAAACTCGATGATATTGCCACCTATATTCCCGCGCGCCTTTCAATTCTGTCGATTGCCGTGGCCGCATTTTTCCTGAACCTTCGGGGGAAATCGGTAATCCCGACGGCATTGAAATACGCACATCGCCATGAATCGCCAAATTCCGGTTGGCCTGAGTCTGCATTCGCGGGAGCATTGGGGGTTCAGTTGGGAGGAACAAACTTCTACGCCGGAGTTCGCGACGATCGGGCGATCATGGGTGAATCGTTGAATCCGTTGGAAACTGATCATATTGTTCAGGCAAATCGTCTCATGTACGGATCACTCATTGTCTGGACGATTGCGGGAACGATACTTTTATAAGAAGAATCGTTGCCCTTGAATCGGTGGTGAATTAAATTAGGGGCGGAAGACGAGGAGACACAATTCTCTGCGGCGGACACGTGAAACACTCTCTGAGGGCGTGTTCGCGTGAGTGATGCGGAGGGGCCGATAGGCGTGCGTATTTCGCACCGAGCGCAGCGAAGCCCAGAGCAAGCACGACGGTGAGCCACGGCGAACCGGCACGCCCAAAGGAAACGCAACTTTTTTTGCAGTGCGTGCTCATTCTCAGGTTTGTGATCGAATGGAAAAATCTCCCTATAAGGGTATATAGTTCAATAGAAGGATGATGCAATGCCTGCTGAAGTAAACAAAGATCCGCTTCATGGATTAACTCTTGAAATGATTCTCACCGCTCTCGTTGAAACGCTGGGCTGGAAAATTCTTTCCCGTATTGTGGAAGTGCGCTGTTTTTACAATGATCCGAGTATCAAGTCCAGTCTCACATTCTTGCGCAAGACTCCTTGGGCACGCAAAAAAGTGGAAGATCTGTTCCTTGTTGAGTGTCCGGATTTCTACAATAAAAAATCCGAAGCAAAAGAGAATATCGGCGGGGATGAAGAGATCTGGTATTGATGATACAAAAATAGGTGACTACTCTGGTATATCAGAAAAGCCGCTACCGTATACGTGACAAATTTGAAATGAACAGGTTCCATTGCTAACGGCATGGGAATGTTTCTGATAAGGCTCTGCATTGACTGTAATGCAGAGCCTTATGAATTTCATACGGGCCGTTGCTTTCATTATTCATCTTTTGAATCAACAAAATAGTTCACCGGATACTGAAAGTTCATTTGCAATAGTGGCAAGCCTTGTATCATTGGTAAAGATACGTTTGCACCGGTGAAGTTTTGCAGTGGCGATATGAAGTGCATCCGGTGTTTTTATTTCAAAAGCAGCCCGAATTCGAGCCGCTTCGTGGTACACTTCGGAAGTCATTGGAAGTGTTGCAAGATATGAGAAGAATGTTTCGTATCGAAGTTTCATTTGAGTATCATTTTGTTTCAATGGCCCCACGAGGCATTTCATTTCAACTAAAGGAGATATACAAACGAGAGAATTTCCTATGGTGGAGAGTGCTTCACGAATTTTTTCAGCGAGTGGGTGCTCTTCAACGAGATAAATCACAGTGCAACTATCAAGGTAGACCATTTTCTACTCCCATGAATTTCGTTCAGCAGCAATTCTCGCTTCAATCTCTTCGGCTGAACTGTGCCGATGAACCGGATTTGATTGAAGATACGATAAGGCTCCCCAAATCCCTGATGTCGAAGGACGAACCGGCATAACGAGAATCTCTGTATGTCCAGTGGGAACCTCTCGGGGAATATCAAGTACAAGATGGTGGGATTCTGGTATATCTGCTTCAAATTTTATAAGTAGTCGAGGTTAAATAAACGACCATTTATATAGAAGTTCTTTGGCTGAGTAAGCGACTATAAATAATCAAATA